>NZ_JBMLRC010000194.1:0-24641 GCF_049241225.1 Emticicia sp. | reverse complement strand
TGCCACCGGCACAGCCGCTCGCTGTCATTGTTACCAAACCTGCTCCGCAACGGCTCGCTCCTAATGAAGTTGGAGCTGAAGGAATAGCATTAACAGTAACAGTAGCTGTTGAATTAGTAGAACAAAGTTTAGTTCCCCCAATATTCCATTCTGTAAAATTTAGTATACTTTCACCAGTTAAAGTATTTGCACCCGCTAAAAATACATATCTGATTTCGTTACCAATTACATTGGGTGCTGGTGTAGCTGACAATAATCCATCCCCCGCACTATTCAAAATATTACTTTGATATACCATAGTGCCATTTCTCCACACTTGCATTACTCCACCTTCAGCTCTATCTGTACAGCAATCATTTCGGCGATCGATACTCAGATTATTGATCAAGAAATTTCCGCCTAGATTATAAGAGATACCCCAATCTGCTCCTGCCGAAGTTCGAGTTGCATGGAAAGTTTCTGCATTCAGATTATCAACATCATCAAATAATGTAGCTGGAGTTCCAAAAGAATTTGTTGCATTGATGAAGCTAAAATTAGCGACATTAAAATCAGTTACATTACTTACAAGATCTGTATTAGAAACATTGTTTTGAAAAACTGTTACCGAATAACTGGTTGTAACAGCTGGATTGACAGTAATTGCAGCACTCGTCGAACCATCGCTCCAAATATAATAGTTGCCCCCAGAAGCTGTGAGAGTTGTTGCTTGTCCATTACAAATAGTTGTTGTTCCAGTTATAGAAGAAGTTGGCAAGTTACTAACTGTTACAGTAGTGGTGGCTGTGGCTGCACAACCTTCAGCATTAGAAACAGTCACCGAATATGTCCCGGCCATTGTAGCAGTAGCCGAAGCTCTTGTTGGATTTTGTAAGGTTGAAGCAAAGCTATTGGGGCCAGTCCAATTATAAGTTAAATTAGTACCTCCAGTAACGGTTACACCCAAATTCACTTCACTATTCAAACATTCGCTATCACCTAAAACTTTTGAAATGATAATAGCTGGTCTAATCGTAGCAACTACAGCTGTGCGAGCACTTGTACAGCCCACTGCATTACATTCTACAAAGTATGTAGTTGTTGAAGATAAGCTTGGAGTTGTGAAGCTATTGCCCACCCCTACAGCTAAACCACCAGTATTTGTTGTATACCAGTAATAAGTACCTGTACAACCGCTTGCTGAAAGTGTTACGGGGCCAGTTCCACAACGATTTGCTCCAGTGCTGGTCGGTGCAGCTAAGGGCAATGTACAAACAGTGGTATTAAAATTATAACATTTAAAATACAACGAATTTAGACGTTTTTCATCACTATTACCTGGGGCTGTATCTCCAAAATCAGCTGTACTTCCATTCCAATCAGCACCATAAGTAACTGTTATGCTTGATGAGTTTATGTATGCATATGATATCATTGCATCTAAAGCCAATTCATTGATACCCGCATAAGTGGTAAGAGGGCCTTTTGCTTTCAATGCCCCGCTCAGAGTCAACGACGAAGGCGTTTGAATCTGATAACTCTGATAATTACTGGCTTGAATAAATTCCCTAACCTCGTTTGTACTTCCATCAATATCCAATCCCGTAGCCAACAAATTTGGAATAGCACGCGGTGTTGTTGTTCCTGACTGTACAAAATCAAATTTAAAAGTAATTGATTTTTCTCCTGGTGCATCGTATGAAGAAGGACCATTTATCCAGTTATAATCTATCATTGGCTGGAAAGCTTCGTTATACCCTCCAAAACTTGCAGCTGGCACATCCAACTCATTTATTTCAATATCGGCATGAGACCTACTCAATATAGTTACAATCGCATCTGTACCAGATGTAACATTACTAAATCGATATTGTGCATTATTTGCTCCAGCAGTACCTGAAATAAGTGAATAATTCGAAAAGTTCAACGTAGAAACTAAACTACAATTAATATCCCCTGGGTCATAATTGTTGATTGTAATTTGCGTAGTTGCTGAAGCCGTACAGCCATTCGTATTAGCCGTTACAGTATATACACCTGCATCTGAGGGTGTAATTGTCGCAATCGATACATCTTGAGAAGTCGAAGCAAAACCATTTGGCCCAGACCAAGTATACGTTGTACCACCGGTAGAAAATAAGTTGAGAGTACCACCAACTACAATCGGTGAGTTTGAACTTGCAGTAGCTGTTGGAATTGCATTGATCGTAGCCACAACAGGAACTATACTACTCATACAGCTTCCAACCGTACACGATAAAAAATAAGTTGTAGAAGCCGAAATGCTCGGTGTTGTATAGGTAGAACTTGAACCTAAACTAGCTCCACCTGTTGATGCAGCGTACCAATTATAAGTACCCGAACAACCCGATCCGGCAAGAACCACTGATCCTGGTCCACAACGGCTACCCGAAGCAGTAGGGCTAGATGGTTGAGGATTTATAGTTGCGACCACAGATGCTCTTGAACTACCACAACTATTCACTGTACAATCCACATAATAAGTTGTTGTATTAGAAATACTTGGGGTCGAATAAGTTGATCCCGTTCCAAGACTTGTGCCACCTGTTGGATTGCCATACCAATTATAAACGCCAGTACAGCCAGATGCCGATAAGGTAACGGATCCTGTTCCACAACGACTTGAACCGCTTGTTGTTGGAGCAGATGGAACTGGCGTGACAGTAGCTGTAACTGCCGTGCGGCTACTTACACATGAGCTAACCGTACAATCTACAAAATAGGTAGTAGTAATTGAAATACTTGGAGTTAAAAACGTAGCTCCTGTTCCCAAGCTTGTTCCGCCCGTTGGAGCTGCATACCAATTACTTGCCCCTGTACATCCAGCAGCCGAGAGTGTAACAGTACCTGATCCACAACGGCTCCCTCCTGTACCCGTAGGGGCAGGGGTTCCACCCGTAATGGCCAGAGCTATTGTACTGGTAGCCGTACAACCACCTGCATCTTGAATCGTTACGGTGTATGTTCCTGCGGCAAGACCTGTAAATACATTACCCGTCTGAAAAGCACCTCCTCCAATTCTATACTGATACACAGGTGTCGTTGTTGAACTAGCAACATTCGGACGCAAATACTTGCCTGGAATTACCTCACTCGGAACAGTTGTAGCTTCACCAGGTTTCGACCAACCTAACGAAACATTATCACCACCCGTACCTTCTTTATACAATACCTCAAAATAATATATCTGTCCAGCTGTAAGATTGACAGCTGCTGTTTTTTGTGAAGTATATTTATTCCATTCCCGATAACCTGTGTATCCAGTAACACTTGCTAGAAGCACTTTATTGGCAGGATTGGCGTCTCCACTTCCCCAAAATTCGCTGTAATCATCAGAAGCTACCCAGAAATAATAAGTTCCTGTTGTTGGAGGAACAATATATCCAGAAATTCTACCACCAACGTTATCCACGGCATTGTTATATCCTTCTGCAATACCCACGAGCGTAGAAAGTGAAGGTGTATTCGGATAATTTGCATTCGAAGTTAGGTTAGAAACAAGATTCCCAGAAATTCCATACCATAATTGATATGTGGCATCTCCTAAACCCGTAGTACCTCCACTGCCGGTGACCGTAACACTACCCGTTGTTGAGCAAGTTGGGTCTGTTTTTGTCAGACTTAATAAAGGATTATCAGTTGATGTAGTAACCGTAAAATTGGCATAAGTATTACATCCGTTTCCTTGATAACCAATAGTGTAGGTACCTGCCGCTAAATCTACATAGCTATTTCTATAAGCTGTCCAGGCTCCGCCGTTGATATTGGTAGAAAACCCGTCAGGTAAATTTGTTACTGTTATACTTCCAGTCGAACCAGTGCATCCTGTACTTCCTACCGTTGCACTCGGAACTGTCCCATTATTTACAGTAACATTAGCCGTGGCGGTTGCTGTACAACCATTTGTGGAGGTAACTGTAACAGTATATATACCTGCCATTGCAGTTGTAGCCGATGCACGAGTAGGATTCTGAAGCGTTGATGCAAACGATGCTGGCCCCGTCCAAGCATACGTTCCGCCGCCTGTTGAGCCCAATGTTATAGTTGCCCCTACACACTCGGTGTCACCAGTGGCGGTAGCGGTTGGTGAAGTATTCACGGTTACCGTGGTAGTAGCCGAGGTATTAGTAGAAGTTTTTACAAGAGAAAAATTATCTAAATATAGAATCGTTGAAGGGTCTGTCCAAGCATAGACCTGCACCCAAGCTGTACCGGCAGGAGCTGTATTTGTAACAGTATATTCTTGAAAAGCAGTAGCGTTTACTTCGGCACTTACATCTGATAAACTTGTAAAAGATGAATTCATGAATTTAACCCCAATACCTGACCAAGGTGAGGCACTGCTAACTCTTCCCCAAACTTTGAGCGTAAAACTCTCACCCGCAACCGCCACATTATCTTGAGCAAAACCACCACCTGCCGCTGAGGCATTTACTCTTGCCCCGAAGGTTCCACCATACCTTTCTGTTGAAACCGACGTAACCGTGGTATTATTCCAATTATTCCAAGCGGTTAAATTTCCAAGTTCAAAACCTGGATTATTCAAAATATTTGTAATGTTATTACACGTAGCGGTATAGGTTGTTGTGGTTGTTGGGCTAACAGTAATTGTCGAGCCAGTAGCCCCTGTATTCCATGTTACCGTTCCAGCACAATTACTAGCTGTGAGAGTAGTAGTTTGCCCAACACAGATACTTGCAGGAGAATTTATCGCAAAACATGCTTGACAGCCAACAAGGCTCACATTATCGAATTTAAGTGCATTATTTTGCGTCCAGCCAACAATACGGATTTTTGTAGTATTAGCAGGTGTATTTCCTTCAAAATTGATAAGCTGGAAAGTTCCATCATAATTTTTAGTTACTATGATGTCGGCGGTTTTAGAGAGATATGTTGTTCCGTTATAAAACTCTAAATACATTTTCGGCAAATTATTCACAGCATGTTTGGCAGCATACGCTATAAATCTATAGGGAGCATTTGCCGCGAATGCTACATCTTGATATGCCGTATATGTACCTGCCAAATCCCCTACGTTTACCTCTAAGAAGCTTCCGTAAGTTCCACCACCACCACGAGTCAATTGTCCGTTCGATGCCGTCCAAGCACTCATGTCTATTTCAAACTGCGGGTTAACAACTAAATTGGCCGATTCACAACTACCCGAGCAACTAAAAGTAGAAGTATTGACAGTTACATTTGTTGTAGCAGTAGCAGCACAACCACCCACGCTCGATGTAATTGTGTAAATACCAGACATTGATGTACTAGCACTTGGTATGGTAGGGTTTTGACTACTAGAACTAAAACCCGATGGACCACTCCAACTGTAGGTAGTTGGACCAGTTGCAACTATAGAAATATCATCAATGGCAAAATCATTATTTCCTCCCGAAGGCTCATTATTATAAATGGCAAAAACTACTGTTCCTGTAGTGGTAGCCGTCCATGTTGTTGAAATTTGTTGCCAGGTATTACATCCACCAGATGAAAGATTTGAAATGGCACCAATTTTAGTTCCATTTACTCCCCACTGTAATTTGGCAGCTAAGGTACCTCCCCAAAAATCGTATGCCCTAAACGAAAGCGAGTAAGTTGTACCGGCAGTAACATTGATTGACTGATACCAAAATCTTGAATTTATGTTTCCGTTTCCATCGCCTACCATCATATTACCATTAGGATTAACACAATTAATTGCCCAACCCCAAACTGTTTGAGAATTGGTAGTTATGTTATAACCTGGCCCAAGAGAATAATCTGACGAAAAACTATTATTTCCATTACTAAAATCTCCATTTACTACTAATTGAGCCCCATTTCCGCCTACACTTGTCGAAGAAAGATTGATTGTAGTACCAGCAAAAACCGGTGAATTTGAACTTGCAGAAACCGCTGGTGGCGTACAAATTGCCATACCACTCGTGGTGGCATTTGACAAGCAAACTTGATCAATTTTTATAAAGTCACCATTAGCAAAAGCTTCAACCCTCATGTATGAAGTATTGGCCGGAGCTGTGGCAGCAAGTGAATAAAACGAAAGATTGTTGCTTATATCAACATCATGATCAATATTGACTTGATTTGAGCCAATTAGTGCATTGGAGCTATTATAGAATCCTAATCTTACATAATGAGTAAAAGACGGCTCGTGGGTTCCGGCCCAAAACGATAAGTTATAGGTTGTGCCTGAAGTAGCACTTAATTGCTGCCAAAGCCACGCATTTGCTGTAGTTGCTTGCAAATAACCAATATTACTACCACAAACCTGATAACCTGTGCCATTATATGCGGTTCCTCCGGACGAACTCCAGCCAGTCACACCATTCTCAAAACTATTGTTAGTCAGCAAGTTGCCTGTACATGAGCAAGCATCAAATGTATTCAGATCACTCGCAAACTGAAAGTTATGGATTTCACCCGTGCCTAATTGAATTGTCTTAGCAATTATTCCACCTTCTGTATCACCAGTACCTGTTTTTATAAAATTCATATTAGGAGCAAAAACTGTTCCTACTACCATACTTGCTGTGTTCAAGGTAAGGTTGTAGGTTGTAGCTCCATAAAAATTCCATAAAACATATGGGCCTTGTACCCCGGCAATACCGGCCATATTCGAATTATTCCACACAAAATTTGCCGTAATAGGCACATTGATTATCAATATTTTGGTAGCACTTGGTACTGCATCTAATCCAAAACTAATTTCGGTAATATTATTGAGAGAAGTCGAGGTTAGATTCAGATAATTTACTCCAAAATCAAGGGTATTTATTCTTACATTTTGAGCTGTTGAAACGGTATTTCCCGCAATAGCCGCATTGCTCGAATTATACAACTGCACATTATTAGTTCTTGTGCTGAGTGTAGTAGAAGTTGTTCGATAAGAATTAAAAAGACTCGTAAAATCAAATCCTACTGTCTGAAAAACATTTGTTGGTTGAATTACTGAAGCTTCTATTCTCTTAGCATTGTTGTATGAAGTTGCAGCTGGCAATACCTGTGTCAGACCAGTTCCGCCGTTATTGCTAGAAATTGACCCAGTACTATTGCCAATATGAATATAATTCCCATCGTTTACCCTCATTGTTCCATTAGTCCAAGTTATGCCACCTTTTACCAATAATCCGGTCGGCACCGAACCATCACCTGGAAAAATATACGAACCCGTATTGTCCATATTTACCTCTCCCATTGATGGTGTATTGAGAATCAAGTTACCGCCAACGGCCAAAGGTCCGTGAATGTGGTGCGAATTGGTTGAAGTAAAATTACCTTCGCTTATTATCTGAAAACTTTGATTTCCTGCTATTGGATTTTGAGAAAATATAAGATGTGAGATAAAAAATAAAAGCAAGAAAAATACACTACCTTTCATCCTATTTTTAAAGGAAAGATGTGCCAATTTATCATTCGTTGGTTTACAAATTTGAGAGGAGACTAAAGTATGTTTGGAAGTAAAGGACACTTATATTCTATAACTTACGCGATTAGTTTGGAATTAAAAAAAAACACGAGGTCAGGAAACGTCTGGATACGTACATAACCTTATTAATAATATAGCAAAACCTATGCCATAAGTTATTAAGTGGTATCAAAGTCAAAATAATTAGCTATTAATCAGGCAATTATTCCACATACAAGACTTAAACAAATAAATTATATGAAGTAGCCAACATTGGTATGGAGTTTGATACAATTTATTTTGAACAAATGAACACTAGGTTGTAAAATACAAAAATGTACGATAACTTTCGTGTTGTACAGTTGTATTTGTACTACAAAGGCCCAAAATTATCTCTTCTGAAATTCACTCGTTGCTCAAATCGAAATTTTATTTATGAGTATTACCGTTGCCGGTTTTTCGATAATATCAACATCACTTCGTTTGATGGTAATCGTTGCTATAATTCCAGGTTGTGGCGTCTCAATATTTGAATTCAGATGAGCCATCTAGCCATTCTTGGCCAGATTTAAGGTGATTGGTTTCGCCTCTGACGATCATCTTTCCTTACATTTTATATTTATTTTCTATTATTTCAGTAAACTTTGTATGCTTAAAAGTAAGCATCGAAAACTTCTCTACATCAAACTAATCTCCAATTTAGAAAAGATCATGCCCCACTCTATGGTAGGTATTAATGCGAGTCGCCTCAATCGAAATTATAAGAACAGCATCTGATAAATTTACTTTTGCCCTCCGCTATTTTGCCATCAAATTACATAAAATATTCAAAGCTAATTATAAAAGTAAATATCGAGAAGCTTTTAAACCAAGCCACACACAAACAAACGATCAACTTATGCCCCTTTCTGGAAAACATACTAAAACGCTGATTTTTTTATGCAAAATTTACCTTTTCCAAGTTAGAGAAAAAGTAGTCTGTCCTTTTGGCGAAGTAAAAATGCTGTGCGAGAGAGCAAAATCAAGTTTTTTAAGGCGTAGATTTGCCCCAAACGAAAAACCGGCCACTCCACCTAACCCATTGATTTTTAATTCTTTACGACGAAGGAAATTATATCCGAACAGCAAATTAAAGTTTTTGTGGATGAGTATCTCGGTACCAAAAACGAAGTGACGTGAAATTTTATCAGCCGTAGAAATCTTTTTAGGAACTTTGTTTCCTTGCTCATCAAATGTAAAATTAACAGCAGGGTCGTTATAAACAATATCAAAAACGTATAAATGATGCCCAGTCAGCGAAAAACGTACAGGCATATACTTAGGCTTAAAAGATGTCCCCACTTGTAAATCGAAGGGAATTTCGGGGCGAATATCACCGTAACTTTTTAAGACAAAACCTACATTTTTCGCCACAATTCCGATACTAAAATCATGAACTGGGTGCTTAAACGTACCACCCCAATCGGTCAGAAATGCCACCGAATTATAAGATTCCAGAACAGAAGCCACGAATTTAGAGGTAATACCAAAGCTAATATTATTCACTTTTCGAGCATAAGTAAGCCCCAGCGAAAAATCATTGGCCGAAAACTCATTGGTCAGATTTCCGACAGCATCGGTTCCCTGAAAAGTGCCATAATTAAGGTTTTGTAAAGAAATTGCCCAATTTCCAGCTCCTTTTTTAGGTATAAATGAAGGTGAATAATTGAGACTTAGGAACTTGGTAGAAGCCCAATAAGGCGAAAAATTGACTCCGATTTGCCCACGCTGCGAAGAATCTAACAAAGCAGGATTGAACGAAAAAAGATTGACGTCATTATCCGACAATGACACATTGATTCCTCCCAGAGCGTTGACACGAGCATTATTAGCGATATTCAGAAACGAAAAACTATTCGACGGCACCCCGCTTTGGGCAGATGATGCAAAAAAACTAAAACACAAGATAGCCAAACCTAATCCCGAGCGAACCATGCGGAATATTATACGCTCTATCGGCATAGCCAAAACCTCCAAACGGGAAAAAGCCATCATTGCCGAACCATGAATTATTTTGTGTTGCTGCACCATCAATTTTGTGGTCAATCATTATTCTTCTAACTCCCAAACCTACATAAAAATCAAACACAAATTTAGTCTTTTTTTTGTCTTCATTTCTCAATCTTGCCTGATATCCGACCTTTATTGTTGCTCCAACAACATATTTACTGACAGGATAATCCAAATTTTCAAAATACGCACAAGGGCCACCATCACATTCACGCCCAACGCTTCGATTAAGTTCGTCGTTGACTTGTTTATAAAAAAGCTCATAGGCCAAATATCCACCAGCCATATTAGATGCTTTTTTATCGTATCGACGGGCTTCAACTTTTACTCGATAATGCTCTCTTGCTGGCCCAAAATCATTACTTTCACCCCATACATTTGCGACCCCCGCACCATAGCCAACTTGCTCAGATAAGGTCCAACGCTTACTTTGCCCGAGACGATGCTCGGCTGCAAATTCAAACGTATTATCAATATCAAACATTGCGAGCGGAGCAATTTTCAAGATTAAATGAGCTTTATTGAGCGAATCTTGGGCATGAGAGCTAATGCTTAATATGCCCAAAAAGGCAATAAAAAATGCAGATATATATTTTTTTTTCATGGATTTGTAGCGATTTTACTTAGTAGTTTCAATTCCTTTTGTGCATTGTAACTGTATTGATAAACACCATCTTTACCCGTAATAATCAATGTATTATCTTTTGGAATTACATCAACAGCGGCAAAATCTTGAAAATATTTGATTTGTTTCAAAGCCTTTGGGTCTGTCTTATCAAAAACTTTCATGCCGTAATCTCCTTCGGTGACAAAAAGTAAATTTCCACCCACACCCAAGCCGTGCGGACTTTGCATTGGGTAACTACTGAGGAGCTTCGGTGTTTTCAAATCTCGAATATCAACCACATCCAACACATTCACGCCACGATTGCAATTAGTACCACTCCGAAGGGTCACATAAGCATAATTCCCTTCGGCCACAACGGGGTCGCAAGATACAACGTGTGAATAAACTGACACAAATTGCGGGTTTTCGGGCGAAGAAATATTGAAAATATACATACCATTTTGAGTACCAATCAAAAGATGATTATTGAATGGAAAAATAGTTTCAACAATAGTATTCAATGAGGCCCTTTTTACAAAAATAGGATTTGATGTATTTTGAATATTATAAGTCTTAAGCGATTGATTATCAACGATATATAAATAGCCATTAGCAATAGTAAATCGAGCGGTTGAGCCACCCGTTCCAGTTGTCGGAGAGGCAGAAACAGCATCTCCTTTACACGCATAAATGATCGTTGATAAAAGGAGAATAGTAAGTATTTTTTTCATGATATATTAATAAAGTAGTACACTTTCAATTAATTTTCACTCGTAGGAAGATCCATATTGGACCTTCTGATAGCAAATTCCCTGTCTTTACTACCGAAAACATTTTGGGTTTACCAAATCGGTATATTCCCAACCTATCACATAACCTTCCGATGGGTCAACACACTCAAATTTCCCATTTTGTTTTGGATGACTCGGATACGGAAAGGCTTTTTCAATACGCTTCACTACCTTGACCGCCAACGGATTAGAGATATCAATCGTTACTAAATCATCGCCGTTATCGGCGTAGAGAATATTATCAGCAATCGAAATATCTTGATTGGCAGGAATTGAAATAAAAGCAATAGCTTGTGGTTTTGTTTTATCCGAATTATCAAAGACATGAATCCCCTGCCCTATTTCATTGATATACAAGTATTTATCTTTGATATAAATCTTTCCAGCCTTGCGAAGTTTTTGAGGCGAACCAGAGGAGACATTGCGGAGATTTGCATAACTCATATATATCGGCCGATAACCCTTTACGGTTTCGGTGGTCATGCTTCTGTCTGGGTTACAAGCATTAATTGCAATAATTGCGGCAAAAAGAAGAAGTTTTTTCATAAAAAAGTCATGGTAGTTTTTATGTTTACTACCATGACTCCGAAGTTATGAAAAAGGTTGTAATACTGTATTTTATTTTTTCTTGAAATAGGCAATTACAGCCTTACGGATATCATTTCGGGCATCATCTTCTGGAAAAGTATCTACAATCGAAATCACATCAGGATTTTGTTTTGTGAAAAAACCCAAATTACGCTCCTTGCCTGAAAATAAGAAATCGCTCGTGATGATATTGTATTCTTGATTGACATCCAAGAGTTTTCCGTTGATTCTCCATTCTTTTTTGGCTGCATCATAAGCAATTTTTTCCCACTGCAAATATCCGCCACTGCCTTTGTTTTCTAAGCCAGTTTGTAGCACTCTTTCCAACAAACGTCCACGCAATTTTACTTCTACTAGTTTTCCACCAAAAGGCAAAATACGAAGCACATCAAGCTGTGTGAGTTGTCCCGAAACATTATCATCAATACGAATCGAACCGCCATTGAAAAACGCACAGTCAAACTTATTTGGCGAAGATGCCAGCAGGGCATTGTTTATCATACTCCCCATATTTCCTTGCATATTTCGCACTACGCTCTCGTGGCCATCGAGTGGCTCTTTCAAATCAGCAATTACTTCATCTTTATTCAATCCGAGAGCTTTAAAAGCTCCGTCTTGAATATCTTCCCATTTTTTTACAACGGCCGCTGCAGTAGGTTCATCGGCGATGGTGTTATCAATTTTCTTTAATTCAGACTTAACTTCAGTTTTGCCCGTAACTTTATTGTAAGTAATATGGTGGATGTAGGCAGTTTTTGCATTGGCGTCGGCTTTGGCCATGATTACATTACCTATTTGCTCACGCATATTATCGTGGTCGTGTCCGCCCATGAGCAACTTCACGTTGGGTAACATTTCGGCTAATTTTATATCATCAACTTTGTTGAGGTGCGTCAAAGCAACCACAAAATCACACTTTGGTTCTAATTCGGCATAGGCTTTTTTGGCTGCTTCAAAAAAGTCTTCGTATAGCACAAAATCTTTTTTATTTGAAGGCAATAAGATACCAAACATACCCATTTTTACTTCATCGCCTTTGGCATTCTTAAAGGTTAGAATAGTGGTTTTTAGGAATGACTCTTTTGTGCCATTTACCATTTTTCCGAAAGGTACGTATTCATCTTTCACTTTCTCTAAAGCATTGGTATTCAACCAATTAAACTTCGACTCATTGATGCGTTCTTGTAAATCTTTTTGGTCTAAATCAAATTCATGATTACCGAAACAAACCCAATCAATGCCCACTGCATTCATGGTTTCAATCATTTGTTTTCCCTTGATAGATTTTCCTTCGTAGCGAAGCGTACCAATAACGGATGGACTCAGAAAATCGCCCGAAAGCACGGTGAGCGTATTTGGATTTTCTTTCAATAAATTTTGGCGAACAGTTGCCACACGAGCCATACCACCTACTTTTCCGTTGTCGAGTGGAGAAATTTCATAGACATCATTGAGGTGCAGAAAAGTTATCGCTATTTCGTTTTGAGCACTTGAATTGTCATTAGTAGTAGTTTTGGCAGTTCGGCAAGCAACTGACACTACCACGAGCATTATAAAAAGAAGAATCTTTTTCATGGTTAATTTGCTAAAGGTATTATATAATTACCTTACAAAATTAGGCAACTAAAATGTATAAAATAGAATTGTGGCCGAAAAAATCAGAATGTTAGTTATTTCGTAGCTTGATGGTGAAATAATAATCAAAATTCAGGGTTTACCCTATTTTTTTAGACAGATTAATAAAATAGATTTGCACGATTATTTTACATGTCCATACTCGATGGCAATTTTTAGTAAGCTCACTACATTTTTTACATCAAACTTCGAGAGAAGGTTGCTGCGGTGAGTTTCAACGGTTTTTTCACTGATGCACAGTTCATTGGCAATTTGGCGAGTAGTTTTCCCTTTGGCAATTTGGTCTAAAACCTCTTTTTCACGTCGAGTAAATTTTAGCTGGTAAAGACTTTTTTCAACGTGTTTTTGGCGACTAAGCCCACGCATAATAATTTCGGTTATCTCGGCACTCTGATAATTTTGCCCGTCTTTTATTGTCCGAATTGCACGTAGAAGTTCCTGTCCACCAGTATTTTTAAGTAAATAACCATTGGCACCGTTTTTCATCATACGAGTAATAAAACTCTCATCGCTATGCATGGTCATGGCCAAGACTTTTACATGAGGATAATTACTAGTAATATATTTGCATAAATCTAAGCCACTTTCACCGCCCAAGTTTATATCAAGCAAAACTACATCAACCAAGGTAATCTGAAGTAGTGCTTTTACTTGTTCGGAATTCTGACACTCGCCCAAAATCTCAATGTCAGGCTCGTGTAAGAGCAATGAAGCCACACCTTCCGTAAAAATTTTGTGGTCATCCACCAATAAGATTCTTATCATTTTAACCGGTCAAATAAGATTGAAATGCTCAAAGTTATATCATTAAATTTACGAAAAACTAAGATTTTATTAATATTTCTGCTTACAGTAATATTTACTAGCGTCGAGGCTCAATATCCGTATGTTGATAATATCTACACCAAACACCAACTTGATAGTATGATTTTGAGCTATCAGGCCAAAAACGACACACTTGGCTTGGCCTTCACACACTGGGCCTACGCCAAAAATCAAGAAAACTCAAAGAGTTTAAACGAGTCTCCAATAACAAATTTGCGAAAAAGTATGGAATATTTCTATGCCGCAAAAGACTACACTAACTATTATAATATCAAAGGTACAATTGGGTCGTTTTTCATGGATAAAGAATTCATGAAACAACTCGCCAAAGACTATATTGAAAGTGCTGTTTATTATTTTAGAGCTAGCAAGAATATATTAAATGAAGCCGGACATTTAGTAAATCTGGCAAATATTTATATCCATGAAAACAACTTCAGATCGGCAAAAGAAATTCTTGAGCGAGTAGAAATGCTGAATCAACAAATAAAAAACAAATCTTATCAAGGTCGGATTCATTCTTCGTATGCCGATTATTATGCCCGCCAAGCAAAATACAAAGAAGCGTTTTATCATATCGAACTAAGCTACGAAATTGCCCGAGAAGAACAAATCGAATGGCTCGAAGTACTGGCATTGTATTTCAAATCGAAATGCTATCAGAGTCTCAATAATGAAGAAGCCCGTAAGGAAACCTTGTTGGCAACTCTAAACATTCTCGAGAAAAATATGAATCTCTATCTTTTACGCAAAGAAATTTATGATAATCTACGTGATTATTATTTTAAAAAGAAAAACTTCGCCAAAGCTTACGAATATGCCTATAAAGCCCAAATTACGGTTGAAACTATCTATTTTTCAAAAATGGAAAGTGATTTACGGTCTTTTACGGAGTATAATCTCTTAGAAAAACAAAAAATGATTGTCTCGACTATCGCACTTGAAAAGAAAATTGCTCAAAATGAACTCGAAAAACTCAGAACCGAACAAAATATTTACATCGGAGTAATCTTAGGCATTATTTTGTTTTTTTGTTTGTTGATATACCTATATTTCAATCGAAGAAAAATCGAATTATTAAAGAAAAGTGAAGCAGAAAATAACTACCAAATTGAAAGTTTGAATTCGCTTATCAATGGGCAAGAAATAGAACGAGAACGAATAGCCAAAGAGCTACACGATGGTCTGGGAATTATGCTGGCTCGTATAAAATTTACGGTTGAAAAAAGCTCTGATAAAGAGCGAATTACCAAAATGATTGATGATGTTTGCTCCGAAATTCGTAATATTTCTACCAATTTACAGCCTACCACACTTTCAGAATTTGGCTTAAAAAAAGCTATCGAGGATTTTGTTTTAAAACATGATTTTTCAGAACCTAATCTGGTGTTTCAGTTCTTTGGCGAACCTCTAGATTTAGGAACAAACAAAAATTTAATGGTTTATCGAATCGTTCAGGAATTAGTTACCAACTCCATCAAGCATGCCAATGCAAAAGAAATTCTTATTCAAATCATCAACACAACCGAAAGCATGACTTTGACAATCGAAGACGATGGCATTGGTTTTGATGAAAATACCATAAAAACCGATAGTAGTGGTTGGAAAAACATCAAGTCAAGAGCGAATTACTTACAAAGCAATATTTCTTTAACTTCCGATTCCATGTCGGGAACTTCGGTTACGATAACTATGCCACATCATTGAGGGCCATTTTTGAGTATCTCATGATGCCTGAACACTGGCACAACAAGCAGCTAGTGCATAGCATCATAAAGTATTCATCAACAATGGTTTACAAAAATAAAAATATCGTTTATATTCTGATATTACGCAGAGCCATCGGCTCAATTAATTTTGTAGCAGTTGATAATAATCGACGTTTATAATTGTCCGAACAAATTAAGTTCCATCGGAACGGCACATTTACTGTATGGATCTTTCCCATAGAACCATTAAAAACTATGTACATTGTTTTACCCGCGATTGCAATGCACGGCTACAAAATCTGACGATCCTATGGGTGTTTAAAAAATTTGCACAACACCAGTTATTTTTAATCATCTACTTCATTCGATTGACTCAGGTTTTATTACTTTTTTCATATAAAAAACTACTTCTCTAATCTGAAATTCTTGCTGATCTATCTTCAATTTCTTAACTCTAAACGCAAAACTCAGGGTTTACCCTGAGTTTTTATTTTGGGGGAAACTACTGAATAAAATAGTATATAATGAAGTTAATTTTGTATTTTACTAACACACCTTCCTCGAAAAGTTCTAAAACAAAACTAACTTTTAATAACAAAAATTATGCAAAAAAATCTACATCAAAATGATATCAAGTCATTATTGAGGAGTAACCTACGGCTCATGAACTCGTTGGGCATTGCTTTCGTAATTCTATTATTTCCTGCTTTTACTTATGCACAAAACGCAAAAAATGCAACTGTGATAAAAATTACAGGTAAAATTACCGGGCAAAATGGCGATGCAATTCCGGGAGCGAGTGTAGTAGTGAAAGGCTCAAAGTCAGGAACTGCCGCCAATGCTTCGGGGGGGTATAGCATCGAAGCCGCAAGCGATGGCATGTTGGTTGTTTCGTCGATTGGTTATGATGAACAAATAATCAAAATCAATAATCGAAGTGTAATCAACATTTCATTGATTGAAAGCTCAAACTCACTCAACGAAGTTGTAGTGGTGGGTTATGGCTCAACGAGCAAGCGTTTGCTTTCGGGAGCTCAGACCAACATTGGGGAACTTGAACTAAAACGCACCGTCAATACAACCATGGACCAAGCTCTTCAGGGTAGAGCTCCCAATGTTTATGTAGCCAGTAATTCAGGAAAACCCGGTGGTGCGGCTGCCGTATATATCAGAGGGCTTTCTACAATCAACGGCAATAACCAACCGATGTATGTAATTGATGGCGTACAGATCATTCCGCAAGACGCTCCCACACAAGGGATTGGCTCTGATGGACAATCAAACATCATCTCTACAATCAACCCCGATGATATTGAATCAATGAATGTCCTAAGTGGCCCCTCGGCACAATCGATTTATGGCTCAAAAGCTGCCAATGGCGTAATTGTGGTAACGACAAAAAAAGGCAAAGCTGGTGACTCGAAAATCAATTTTACATCCATGTATAATTTTCAGTCATTGCCCAAACAACTTCCGATGATGAATCTCAGAGAATATGCAACCTATAGCAACGCTTGGGCAAAAATGGTAGGCTCTGGTTTTAATCCAGAATTTGCCGACCCTTCTATTTTAGGTGAAGGCACAAATTGGCAATCAGCTTTATTCAAAACCGCTGCCATGAAGAAACAGCAACTTTCGTTGAGTGGAGGAAACGACCGAACCACGTACTATATCTCAGCCGAACTAATGAATCAAGAAGGTATTGCACCAAATTCGGGTTTTAAAAGAAAATCATTGCGAATGAATGTTGAGAGTAAGGTACGTAGCTATTTAAAGATCGGAACTAACCTTTCGGTTTCGGGTACAGCCGAAAAACTTTCTATAAACGAAGATAACATCATCAGCACAGCCATTCGTCAATCCCCAAATGCCCCTGTATATAATCCAGACGGTACTTTTGGTGGCCCACAAGATGTTGTCCCTGGCCGTTATTCAGCTCAAATCACGAATCCAGTTGCATTAGCTTACACCAACACTAATGATTTTAAGCGAACAACTACATTCGGAACAATCTATGCCGACCTCACTTTCTTAAAAGACTTCACACTTCATGGTGAATTCAACGGAAACTATGGCAATGATACAAGAGCTATTTTCCGTCCTTCATACACTTTTGGTGCCAATGCCCTCACGTTGGGTGCAATAAATCCGATTTCTACTTCTGAAAGATACGCAGGTAATAATTATTTCTGGAGTGCTAACCAGCGACTCAATTATACAAAACAATTACTCGAAAAACACAATATCAATGTCACGATTGGTCATGAAGCTCAGTATGGATTTTATGAACAATTATCGGGAAGAGTAACAGGTTTCACGAATAATGCTTTATCAGAGTTAAGCCTCGGCGACCCTAAAACCTCATTGAGCGGAAGTACAAGAGATGACAATTCGCAAGAATCATATTTTGCACGTTTGGGCTATGTATATGACGATAAATATATCTTTCAAGGAACATTCAGAGCCGACGCTTCCTCCTATTTTGGTCCTAACAACCGTTGGGGATATTTTCCATCGGCTTCGGTTGCTTGGCGTGTTTCGAGGGAGGCTTTCATGAAAGAACAAAATCTTGTCAATGATTTAAAACTTAGATTTGAACTCGGCACAACAGGAAATCAATATTGGGGTAAGAATACTTACGCCCCACTTAGTACTGCTGCCACACAATCAGGACAAGGATTTTTGGCAGGTAAATTCCCTAATCCTGACATAAAGTGGGAAAACACTAAAACTTATAACATTGGTTTTGATTTAAGCCTCTTGAAAGACCGTATCCAGCTAATTTTTGATGCCTACGTAAGAAGAACGTCAGATTTGATTACAGATTTACCTCTACCAGCTTATGCAGGAACAGCAGGTCAGGGTGGAATTGGAGCTCCGGTTGTGAATATCGGAGATATGGAGAATCGAGGTATTGGTTTTTCACTCAACTCCACTCCAGTAAAAGCCAAAGATGCCAACGGAATAACTTGGCGATTGGGTGGAAATATGTCGTTTGATAGAAACAAGTTATTGAAACTTAATACCGACCGTGCCATCATCGACCGTTTCCCATGGTTTAGCCGAGTCATTTCACGTTCGGTAGTCGGACAACCACTTTTCCAGTTCTATGGCTACAAGGCAGAGGGCCTAATATTGGATTACAATGATTTGATTAACGCTGCACTACCAACCAACGTCCATATTGCACCTGGGCAGGCCTGGGTTGGCGATGTTAAGTACGCGAATCTCGATAAAACCGAATACTTTGACCCTGTTTTGGGCAAAAGTGTACAGGTAATTGACGACAAAGACCGAACATTTATCGGAAATCCTTGGCCTAAGTTTACGTTTGGTATCACTAATAATCTTACTTATAAAAACTTCGACTTGTCGGTTTTCATGCAAGGAGTTTATGGCAATCAAATCTTCAACCAATTGAGGTTCGATAATAGTGCTTTCAGAAATTATATTCAGGGAGCATTCAAAGAGGCGGCAAATTTTGCCATTCCAAGTAGCAACGTGCTATCCGAAAACCTAAAATTATTGAATCCAGAAACAACTGTGCCGAGAATTGCCTATTCAAGCTATGGTAATAATGGCCGTGCAACCGATCAATTTGTGGAAGATGGCTCTTACCTCCGTGTAAAAAATATTGCCTTGACATACAATGTACCAAAGGTATTCTTAAAAAAATACCTACCTATCAATGGCTTACGCTTATCAGGAGGTGTACAAAATGCTTTCACTTTTACAAAATATACTGGATATGACCCAGAGGTAGGAACGTCGGCGGGTGTCCCTGGCTTTGACAACGGACGTTATCCATCTTCAAGAATGTACACTTTCTCGGCTGCATTCGACCTTTAATTTTGATATAGATAGATTAAAAATTTACAAAAATGAAAAAATATAGATTAATCAAATATTTATTTGTTATCCTAAGTTTGGTAGGTATAACAAGCTGTAAAGATGAATTTTTAGATACTCCTCCACTGGGTAGCCTTACTGCTCCTAATTTCTTTAATACCGATGCCGAGCTACTCGCTGGAACTGCCGCTATGTATAATAAAGTATGGTTCGACTCAAACGGGCAAGCACTTTTAGCCTTTGGCGATGGCCGTGCAGGAAATATGATAAGCCCTTATAATGGTAGTTGGTTACAGTACTATCAGTTTACTGTTTCAAATACCAATGGAGATCTAAGAAACTCTTGGAATTCGTTTTTCTCAATTGTAGCTCAGGCAAACGTACTCATTTACAACGTAAATACATACGCAAAGCCTGCTGTTTCAGAAGCAGCCAAAAGAAGAGCAATCGGCGAAGCACGTTATATGCGTGGCGTGGCGTATTCGTATTTGGTACAAAACTGGGGAGCGGTGCCTATCATCACTGATAACCTAAAACAAGGTGCCGATACCACACTTCGCAGAAATACGGTCGAATCTGTTTGGGAATTTGCCATTAGAGATTTACAGGCTGCAAAAGATTTACTTCCAGCCACTACACCAGCAGGTAGTGGGCGTTTGAATGCGTATTCGGCCAAAGGAATGTTAGCAAGATTTTACCTTACTCGTTCGGGGCTCGGCTCAACCAATGGTCTTAGAAGTCAGATGTATTTAGATAGTGCTAAGTTTTATGCTAAAGATGTGATTCAGAATAGCTCGTATCAATTAATGGCAAACTACCCTGACTTGTTTCTTACGGCAAACAACAATAATTCTGAACAACTATTTGGTTTACAATGGGTGAGTAACGGAACTTGGGGAACTGGTAATCAATTTCAATCACAATTTGCTGCCAATAGCCAACTTACTGGATTTCAAGATGGCTGGGGCGGTGGAAATGGGGCATCGTATGATTATCTAGTAAATGCCGACCCTGCCGATTCGGTGCGAAGAAAAGCTACTTTTATGCTCCCAGGCGATTTCTACCCAGAATTAATCAAAGCAAAAGGAGGTTATAGAGTACCAATTCCTGCTGCTGATAGTTGGGAAAATTTTGCCAATTTTAAAAAATACATTGTCGGAACCCCCGATGATAATGGTGGATTAGGACAACAGCAAAATGCTCCCAATAATACTTATATCCAGCGTTTAGCCGATGTTTATTTGATTTATGCAGAAGCCATCTTGGGCAATAATGCCTCAACTTCTGACCCCGAAGCCCTCAAATATTATAATGCCATACGCGAAAGAGCCACGCTTGCACCCGTAAAATCATTCAACATTGATGATTTGCTACATGAACGCCGCTATGAGTTTGCTGTTGAAGGCGATGCTTGGTACGATTTAGTAAGATTATACTACTACAAACCACAAAAAGTGATTGATATAATTGGTAAACAAATAAGAGGCAATTATGCAATTAGAATCAAAGCTGGCACTGGAACACCCACCAAAAAACGTGAATTTGAGTTTATTATTCGCACACCATCAACTTTCAAACTCGTTCCAACTGCTTTCTATTTGCCCATTCCAGATACCGAAACGGCACAAGCTCCCAACCTATTGAAAGAGCCTGTTCCATATAAATTTAATTAATTATATGATGAATTTGGGACGGATCCATCCGCCTCAGTTTAACAATTTAAGTAATGAAAAAAGAACAAAAAATAATATTTGGCAAATTTTTGGGCGTGTTCTCATTGATTCTGCTCACCCTAACTACCCTATTATCGTCTTGTGAAAAAGATGATCCTGGTACGCCCACATTTAGTAAAGGTACTCCGACAATCAGTCGAGTATATTTACTCGATACCATTGCTCGCTACAAAGATAGCAGTATTGTAGGAGCCGAACCATTCAAACTTTTGGTTATTGATGGAAAAAATATCGGCGGTGTAAAAAAGGTGTATTTCAATGGCTATGATGCAGCCTTCAACCCAACGTATAATACCGATAATTCATTGATTATTCGCCTTCCTGGCGAAGCTCCAACGGGGGCAAAAGTTGATAACAAACTTCGTTTGGTAACGTTTCAAGGTGAAGCCACATTTGATTTTAAGATTATTGCGAAGCCATCAGTTTTTGAAACAGATAAAATTACATTCGGAGCCGATAGAGGAGATATAACCCTTAAAGGCAAAAACTTTGAAGATGTTTCGAGTGTGATGTTTACTGGTACAAAAACCGCCGTTACGGTGGTTTCAAAGACTAAAGATAAAATTGGCAACGAAACAATGACATTGCGTTTTCCGACCACTAACCTTAGCCAAGTAACTTTGGATATCACAAACACCAGTGGTACAATTACTACTCGAAACATGGAGTTTGTAAATGCTGATAATGCTCTGGTAATTTTTGGTGAAGATTTCTTGAAAGACTACGCCAATAATTCGTGGGGCGACCCACTGATTATCAATTCAGAACAAGCTTATGCTGGAAAAAAATCTCTATCAAAATCGTATGCAGGAGGAAACTGGCATTTAGCAGCATTTAGTAATTGGTGGCCATCATTAGAATATAATGCTGATTATAAATACATCTCTTTTGCCATTAAGGGTGCAAGTGTGCCAATCGACCTCTGGATTCAGTCTGATGCGTCAAAAGTTGGCTTTGGTGAATTTACTGATAAAAACAAAATTACTGTAGCAGCCAATGTATGGAATTATTACAAAATTCCTTTGGCAGATATTGATTTTTGGTCAGCGGGAAAAGTACTAAAACAATTTGGTTGGAGAGTAAAAGGACCTGACAAAACCCAAGTTTTGTATTTTGATGATGTCATGTTTATCAAGAAATAGAAAATCTACCAAGTAAATAAGTGTTTTACACTTTTACAAACTTATTGACTGTCTCGATGGTCAGATACTAGCTCTGAATTATTTAGTTCTTAGTCAAAACCGAATTGGTCAGCGTTTTCGTTGGCCAATTTAGTTTATTAAAAAACCATATTGATCAAAATAAAGCTCCTCGATTAATTATAAAAAATAAAGAGGAAAATACACAATCTATGAGAAGTCTTAACATCATAACCATCTTGGGCTTAGTGAGTTCATCTTATATTTCATGTTCAAAGACTATCATTGATACGGTTTCAAACGTTCCAAAAGATAGCACAGTTGTCATCATTCCACCAGTCGAGCCCAAAATAGCCTCTTCTATTGGCTTTTTCCTAGATAATTGGCAACCAAAATCATTTACCCCCCCGCTATTCACTGAAGTTACACCACCCAATACCGCCATCAATGTCGTAACGGTTGATGCCTCAGATATTATCACCAAAATTCCAAGTAATATATTTGGCCACAATGCCAATACTTGGATGGGAACGCTGGTTGGTACGCCCAGCTTAGTTACTGATGTAAAAAACCTCAAACCAAATATCATTCGATGGCCAGCTGGAAGTGGAAGCAATAGCTATTTTTGGAACGCCTCTCCCACCCAAGACCCAAACAATCGAAACCGACAAACACCTTCAGCTGATTTTATGAAAACTTGGGGAATTCCTGATAAATACATAGATAAAGATGGAAAGGCAATAGATTCATGGTTTTTTTATGGCAAAACCAACGATAATTGGCGTGCATCGCTCGATAATTATTATGATTTTCTGAGCCAAACGAATAGTAAAGGTAGTATTTGTGTCAATTATAGTTTTGCTCGCTACGGAACGAGTAAAAATCCTGTGGCGATGGCGGCAAAATTGGCGGCTGATTGGGTAAGATACGACAAAGGACGCACCGAATATTGGGAAGTAGGCAACGAAAACTACGCTGATTGGGAAGCTGGATACCGAATTGATGTAAGCAAAAACCAAGATGGACAACCCGAATTTTTGACAGGAAAACTTTATGCCCAACATTTCAAAGTTTTTGCTGATTCGATGCGAAAAGCAGCGGCCGAGATTGGTGTAAAAATCAAAATTGGGGCTGTTTTTCAAGAATCACCCACCCAAGATTGGCAAAACAATACTACCAAAACTTGGAATGCAACCTTAGTACCCGAGCTAAATAACAAAGCTGATTTTTATATCGTACATCACTACATTACGCCTTATGGTGAGAACTCAAACGCCGCAACAATTCTGAATGCCGCCCTTTCTCACCCAGAAAAAATGATGAAGTTTGTTACCAATGAAATAGTATCCAATGGCGGAGAAATAAAACCGATTGCTTTTACCGAGTGGAATATGTGGGCCAGAGATCAAAAGCAGCAGGTTTCAAACACAAGTGGCGTTTTCGCAATAATTGTACAAGCCGAATCGATCAAAAATAAGTACGGCTTAGCAGCTCGTTGGGACTTACTAAACGGCTGGGAAAATGGCAATGACCACGGACTTTTCAGCGATGGTGGCAGTAGCGACGACCCTCGCATGAATCCACGTCCGTCGTTTTACCACATGTATTATTTTCAGAAAATCATTGGTGATAGACTCGTCTCATCAAACGTAACTGGAACGGCAAATAATCTCGTAACGACAGCCATCAAAGCTTATGCTTCAACTTATAGTTCGGGCGAAATCAACGTTACGCTACTCAATACTTCATCAATTGCACAAAATGTTGAATTAAAAACCAAGAATTTCAACGCTGGAAATCGTTTTTATTGGTACAGTTTGGAAGGCAGTAATGACAACGGCGAGTTTTCGAGAAAAGTAATTGTCAACGGTTTTGGTCCAAAAGGCGTAGCAGGTGGCCCAGCCGATTATGCAAGTTTGAAGGCATTTTCTGCCTCGACCAATAAAGGAATCAAAGTTGTAGTTCCTGCTTACGGAAGTGTTTGTTTGGTGGTTGAAAAAAGATAAATAGCAATTTTACGAATTCCCCTTGCGTGAAAATGGGTTTGAGGTAGAAAGCAGATTCTCGGTATTATGCAATAATCTGTTTTTTCTTGACAATAATTTATCTATTTCTTAAATTCAACCTTCTAACATTCACAAAACCTAAAACGCTACTTATAAACACGCTTACAGGTAACTACATTGGTGTAACGCACCTTGTTTCGGGAATTATTGCAATTATTTTGGGCGGCTTTGTTCTACTACTAAAAAAAGGAACAAAAATTCATCGACAAATTGGCTACGCTTACGTAATCAGTATGATTATTTTG
>NZ_JBMLRC010000193.1:0-2610 GCF_049241225.1 Emticicia sp. | reverse complement strand
AATTTGGCTTTTTATGACACCGAACGGAAATTGCTGAAAGTCAGAACACTGTGGGACTGCACCACAACCAACAGTCTCTTGGTAATTCGAGATGGACTTACGGTAATTACGGCTACCGAAGAAGAAATTCCTGAAGATAATAGCTTGGTAGTTTACCCAAATCCAAGTCAAGCAAATACTAATTTGACCTTCGAGACAATTATCAAGCAAACAGCTGATTATGAAATCGAAATCTTTAATATGGCAGGAACCAGTATTTACAAGCAAGATTTGGGCAGAATTTTAGAAAATGAGCCACTAAAACACCGTTGGAACAGCCAGAATATTCGAGGAGTTTTGATTGTAAAACTCAAGAATAACTTAGGTAAGGTAGTGAGTAAGAAGATAATTATTGAGTAAAACGGCATTAAAACCTAATTTTGATGAAACTTTTCAGACGAAATATATTTATTTTCTTTACGCTTTGCCTTGCTTTTTTAGCTTGTGTTGACCCTTACGACATCGACATCAGCAGTAGTAAAGGCTACATCATTGTTGATGGCGTATTGACCGATTTGAACGAGCCTCAATTCGTAACAATTTTTCGAACTTCCGAAAATGCACAGTTCAAAAGTTCAGAATTTACATCCATTATTTTGGCTCAGAAAAAGGAATCCATTCCTGTTTCTGATGCAAACGTAAAACTTATTGTTGATGGCTCTCAAAGCATTGATTTGGTGGAAACTTTGCCAGGGTATTATTATTTGCCCGATAAATTTCGAGCAAAAGTAGGTAGTTCATATCAGCTGTGGTTTCAAACTCCAAACGGTAAAACTTACGAATCTCCGCTCGAAAAAATGTTGCCCGTTTCGGCCATTAGCAAAATTTACGAAGAATTTAATAAGACAGGAATAAAGAAATTTCCAACCAGCGAAGAGCGTATTTCAACCAATGATTTCTACATAGATTTTCAGGATACTCCTACCGAAAAAAACTTTTACAGATGGCGTTGGACACAATGGGAAACCCAACGATATTGCGAAACTTGTAAGCAAGGCAGGTATTTTTTATACGAAGATGAAAACGGCGAAAATGGCACTTGTTACCGAGATTTGACACTTAACAATAACAACATTTTCGACTACAGTTGCGGAACTTCGTGTTGGGATATTTTTTACAGCTCCGACATCAATATTTTTTCGGATATTTTCACTGATGGACAACTTCAAAAAAATAAATTGGTTGCTCAAATTCCGCTTTATCAATCAAATCAGTGTTTGGTCAGTATTCAACAAATGTCGTTATCGCCCAATGCGTTTAGATACTTCAAACTGATTCAAGACCAATCAATCAATACTGGTACGCTTGCCGACACGCCCCCCGCTCCTATCAAAAGCAATGTGTATAATAAAGAAGATGCGGGTGAGTTAGTTTTGGGGTATTTCTCGGTTTCGTCGGTTAGTGAACAAAAATATATGCTCACTCGTAAAAATACCACTGGAGCGGGACTAAATGCCTTATTTTTTGCAAAAAACAATCGTCTGCCTCAACCCGAAGAACCCTCAGTTGAACGTTTTGATATTCCGTTAGCAATCTGCAAGAAAAGTCTAAGTCGCACACCAATCAAACCCGCAGGATGGCAAATACAATGAAAAAATATTTTTACTTATATATCGCCCTCTTGCTGGTAGGTTTCAATACTCAGGCTCAGTTTTATATCACGGGTATAGTGCGAGACTCCATCACGAATACTCCACTGGAAGGAGCCTCTATCGTGCTTGATTATAACAAGACCAAAAACGGCACAAAAACCGATGCCAATGGCAAGTTTGTACTTACGGTTTCGAGAGGAAATCACACACTCAATGTGCGTTATGTAGGTTATGTATCGGCTTCCAAATTTATTGCTTCTCAGCAAAGTAATTTGAACATAGATTTTTCGCTCACAAGGGTTGAAAACGAACTCGAACAAGTGGTTGTAACCACCAAAGGTTTCGACCAAAACGTTAGGCAGCCATTGCTCGGTGTGAATCAAATCAATATCAAAACCTTTCAGAAATTACCCTCAGCTTTTGGCGAATTAGATTTACTGCGAGGAATGCAAATGCTACCGGGCGTAACCAGCGTGGGTGAAGCCTCCAACGGCGTAAACATCAGAGGCGGTACAACAGACCAAAACCTTATTTTGCTCGATGATACCCCGATTTTCAACCCAACGCACATGTTTGGTTTGTTTTCGGTTTTTCCGCCCGATGCCGTCACAAATTTAGATTTATACAAAGGAAACGTACCAGGCCGATACGGCGGTCGTGCCGCTTCGGTGGTTGACATTACCTTGAAAAATCCAAATCTTGAAAAATTCATGATAAAAGGTGGCGTTAGTATCGTATCGAATCGTTTGATGATAGAAGCCCCAATTGTGAAAGATAAGGTTGGAATCTACTTTGCTGGTCGAGCTGCTTTTAATGATTTTCTTTTGCCGATTGCCTCTGACCGCTTGAATGATATCCGAACAAAATTTGGTGAAGGCGTTTTTAAGGGTTTCTGGAAAGTTAACCCTAAAAATACGCTCACAGCGATGTATTATAAAAGTTATGACAATTTTCAGACAAATTTATTGACCAACCTCCC
>NZ_JBMLRC010000192.1:0-6502 GCF_049241225.1 Emticicia sp. | reverse complement strand
CCGATGTTAATTCCAGAAGATGTTGTAAAAAACATGAAGTTTGGCTCAGTGATAGTTGATATGGCGGTTGAGCAAGGTGGAAATTGTGCTTGCAGCGAATTTGCCAAAACCGTCGAAAAATACGGAGTAACTATCGTAGGCGAGGCCAATATTCCTTCAACCCTACCACTCAATGCCAGCGAACTCTACGCCAAAAATATTGCAACTTTCTTACTTCACCTTGCCACAAAAGATGGCTTCAAATGGGAAATGGAAGAAGAAATCACCAAAGGCTCATTGATTGTACATGAAGGGAAAATCTTAAAATAATTTAAGATTTACGATTTATTCGATTGACGATTGGACGCCACATATTGTTCTCAATCAAGAAATCGTAAATCGTAAATCGAATCAATCGTAAATCACTCATAAATGAATCAAATACTCACTTTCCTTGGCGAAAATATTCAGATGATATACATTATTATATTATCTGTTTTTGTAGGCGTTGAGGTTATCGGAAAAGTACCTGCTGTACTGCATACTCCTTTAATGAGTGGTGCAAATGCCATTCACGGAGTCGTGATTGTAGGGGCAATTATCGTCATGCTCAATACTCCTGCCGAAAATATCTTGGCTTTGGCTCTTGGTTTCGTGGCGGTCGTATTCGGCACTCTCAACGTAGTCGGTGGCTTTGCGGTTACTGATAGAATGTTAGAAATGTTTAAAAAGAAAAAATAAATACCCCTCCCCCAGCCCCTCCCCGAAGGAGAGGGGAGTTTTTAAAGTCCCTCCCTATTGGGGAGGGGTTGGGGTGGGGTTCTCATCGAACTCATGGAAATAAAATATATTCTTGACATTATTTATTTAGTTGCTTCGGTAACTTTCGTGATTGGTTTAAAGATGCTCAGTCACCCCGATTCGGCTCGAAAAGGCAATCTTTATGCGGCTTTTGGTATGGCATTGGCAATTGTCGGCACTATTTTCTTATACAATCATGACGACGGTTATACAACCCGTGAGCCAATCAAAATCATTTTAATTTTAACTGCAATCGGAGTCGGAACCGTGGCGGGTTGGCTGACAGCAAGCAAAGTTCAAATGACCAAAATGCCCGAACTCGTTTCTCTCTTCAACGGAATGGGCGGAGCTTGTGCCGCTATTATCGGTTTGATGGAATATGAACACAATCTTGGCAAAACTGGTGCATTATCCACAATTATTGCAGGACTTATCATCGGTTCGGTTTCATTCAGTGGCAGCGTCATTGCTTTCTTGAAACTCAACGAAACCATGAAAAAGCCAATCAGAATTCCTTCGTATAATATTCTGAATACGGTTGTGATGATTGCCCTCATTTTATTTGGGGCATACATTGTTTACGCACAACCCGAGCATCTACTTTTGGTGATTCTATTATTCGTTTTTGCCTTGGTTTATGGTGTATTATTTGTGATTCCAATCGGTGGAGCAGATATGCCAGTGGTTATTTCACTACTCAATTCATTCACGGGTTTGGCCGCCGCTTTTGGTGGATTTTTATACCAAAATCAAGTTATGCTAACAGGTGGAATTTTGGTAGGTTCGGCAGGAACAATCTTGACATTGGCCATGTGTAAAGCCATGAATCGTCCATTGAGCAATGTAATCTTCGGAGCATTTGGTGGTGGAGCTGCTGCTGGTAGTGGAACAGATGTAAAAGGTTCTATCAAAGATATTTCGATTTCGGACACTGCTATTTTGATGAATTATGCCAAGAAAGTAGTAATCGTTCCAGGTTATGGCTTAGCGGTTGCACAAGCCCAACACGTGATTCACGAATTAGAACTTTTACTTGAAGAACGTGGTGTAGAAGTAGTTTATGCCATTCACCCTGTTGCTGGACGTATGCCAGGACACATGAATGTATTGTTGGCAGAAAGTAATGTTTCGTATGATAAGCTCGTAGAAATGGAAGACATCAACCCACAATTTGCTACCACCGATGTGGTTTTGGTAGTAGGAGCAAATGATGTGGTAAATCCAGCAGCTAAAACTGACCCATCTTCACCGATTTTCGGAATGCCAATTCTTGACGTTGAAAATGCAACAAATATCATCGTCAATAAGCGAAGCATGAATGCAGGTTACGCAGGAATCGACAATCTTCTTTTCTACCAACCAAAAACAAGTATGCTTTTTGGTGATGCCAAAGGCGTTTTGGCAAAGTTAGTGAGTGAGTTGAAGCAGATGTAAAAAGAAAAGGTTAGTCGGGATGTTCCGAAGGACATCCTCGACTCAAATAAATGAGGATTTGTAATCCTCGTAATAGAACAATGGCATTCAAATATCAAATTAAAACCGATGGCACATACTTTATAACATTTGCAGTAATCGACTGGGTTGATGTTTTCACCAGAAAAGAATTAGCTCAAATTGTCATTGATTCTTTAAAATATTGCCAAAAAGAAAAAGGATTACAAATTTTTGCGTGGTGTTTAATGCCAAGTCACGTACATCTAATTGCTTCGGCGGGACTAAATGGAAACTTATCGAATATCATGCGAGATTTAAAGAAGTTCACTTCAAAACAAATCGTTGAAGCCATCAAAGAAATACCCGAAAGTAGGCGAGATTGGATGTTGAACAGATTTGAATTTGCGGGAAGGTATAATCCCAAAATCAAAGATTACAAATTTTGGCAAGACGGTTTACACCCAATTGAACTGTATAGTGAAAAGTTTTTCAAACAAAAATTGGATTATTTACACGAAAACCCAGTTGAAGCTGGTTTAGTTTGGGAAGCGTGGCATTATAAATACAGTTCTGCCATTGACTATTGGGATAAAGGAAAAGGTCTTATTGATGTAGAATATATGGGTTTAATAGGATAATTCTTTACGCCGATTACAAATCGGCAGTTATAAAGGTCGAAGATGTCCTTCGGAACATCCCGACCAACAAACTTGTATTAAATTAACAAAAACTCATATAATAATTGCCATTTTCAATATTTAACAAAATAATATTTGGCAATACTTTTTAAAATTAAGTAGTTTTACCTACCGATTTCAATTTAAAACTATTCAACCATTGGAACCAACAAATGTACACGACCCCGAATATTATCATAAGGTCGTAGATTGTCAGTATGCGTGCCCAGCTCATACACCCGTACCTGAGTACATCAGACTCATTGCTGCCGAAAAATACACCGAAGCCTACATGGTCAATTGGGAATCGAATGTTTTCCCTGGTGTTTTAGGTCGAACTTGTGATAGACCCTGCGAACCAGCGTGTCGCCGTGGTCGTGTTGACGAAGAGCCTGTTGCTATTTGTCGTTTAAAGCGTGTAGCTGCCGATAACAAAGGTGATATTACTCATTTGCTCCCTAAGATTCCTTCAAAAGGAAATGGAAAACGCATTGCCTTGATTGGTGCTGGCCCTGCTTCGCTCACAGTTGCTCGTGATTTAGCACCATTGGGCTACGAAATCCACGTTTTTGATGAGCAAATCAAAGGCGGTGGTATGATGCGTAGTCAGATTCCATCTTTCCGTTTGCCCGAATCAGTTTTGGATGAAGAAGTGAATAATATCCTCAATTTGGGTATTCACCAACACTTCAAAACTTATGTTTCGAGCTTAAAAAGTGTCTTAAATGATGGCTACGATGCCGTTTTCATCGGAACAGGAGCTCCTCGTGGTCGTGATTTAACAAATCTCCCTGGCCGTGCTGAAGGAGGAGCAAATATCCACGTTGGTATCGAATGGTTAGCAAGCGTAGCTTTTGAACACACAAAACAAATTGGTAAAAAAGTTATCGTTTTAGGTGGTGGAAATACCGCTATGGATTGCTGCCGTACTTCTCGTCGTTTAGGTGGAGAAGACGTAAAAGTAGTTGTTCGTAGTCCATTCGCTGAAATGAAAGCTTCACCTTGGGAAAAAGAAGATGCCCAACATGAAGATATTCCGATTCTTGATAATCACGTACCTATTTCGTTTGTCTCAGAAAATGGCAAATTGAAAGGTATGATGTTCGAGAAAGTACATGCAGTTTATGATGAAAAAGGCAAGCGTTCACTCGTTCCAACGGGCGAACCGCACGTTTTCATCGAAGCTGACGATGTTTTGGTAGCAATCGGACAAGAAAATTATTTCCCTTGGATTGAGCGTGATTTAGGAATCGAATTCGATAAATGGGATATGCCAAATGTCGATAGCACTACTTTCCAGTCAACAAATCCGAAAGTTTTCTTTGGTGGAGATGCAGCTCTTGGCCCTAAAAATGTCATTACGGCTGTTGCACAAGGTCACTCAGCAGCAGTTTCAATAGATTTATATTGTCAAGGAAAACCGCTTGATGTGCGTCCTGACCCTATGACAAACTTGGTTTCTCAGAAAATGGGAATCCACGAATGGAGTTATGATAGCATCGTAGCAAATGACGACCGTTATGTAGTGCCGCAAGCCGAAAAGAAAGTAACTCTTATCGACCGCAAAAAAGAGGTAGAACTTGGTTTCGATAAAAATGTTGGTTTCAAAGAAGCACAACGTTGCCTCAACTGCGATGTACAAACCGTTTTCACCGAAAATCGTTGTATCGAGTGCGATGCTTGTATGGATATTTGTCCAACCGATTGTATCACATTTACCTTCAATGGCCCAGAAGAAGACCTCCGTACACGCCTCAAAGCACCATCTTTGCACTTAGACCAATCGCTTCTTGTATCTAACACATTAGCGGCAACAGGCCGAGTAATGGTAAAAGACGAAGACGTTTGCTTACACTGTGGTTTGTGTGCCGAGCGTTGCCCAACTTCGGCTTGGGATATGCAGAAGTTTTTCTATAATACAACTAAGGCACATCACGGTTGCGGAAGCCACGCATAAACACCCCTAACCCCTAAAGGGGGATTTTTATTATTACGCCAAGAAAGAGCATATTAATAAACAAGGGGAAATATTTGTAAAAACCTTAAAGGAGGTAATTAAAATTTGGGAATAAAATGACTTTAAGTAATATAAATAATAGTAACATTAACTCCCCTTTAGGGGTTGGGGGTGTCAACGATTTTGTAGTACGCTTTGCCAACGTAAACGGTACTGGTTCGGCCAGTGCCAATGGTATGTTTGCGAAAGCTATATTTAGAATGGGAATTCCTGTTACACCAAAAAACATTTTCCCATCCAATATACAAGGCTTACCTACTTGGTACGAAGTGCGAGTAAGCGAAAAAGGTTATTTGGGTCGCCGAGAAGGTATTGATTTGATGGTTTCGGTCAATCCACAAAGTATGCTCAAAGACGTACAAAGTGTGCGTTCGGGTGGGTATTTCATGTATGATAGCACCAAACCGCTGCACAAAGAATATATCCGTGAAGACATTACTTATCTTGGAATTCCGTTGATGGGTATTTGTATGGAACAATATACCGACCCTCGTCAACGCCAATTATTCAAAAATATCATATATGTAGGAGCGTTATCGGCTCTATTGGATATTGAATTTGGTGTTTTGGAACAACTTTTAGCCGAGCAGTTCAAAGGCAAAGAGAAATTGATTCCTGCCAACGTTCAAGCCTTACAATTGGGCGTGAAATATGTACAAGAAAACTTCAGCTACCCACTCGATATTCGTGTAGAAAGACGTGATTTAGTTGGAAACCGAATCATGTTTGATGGAAACGGTGCTTGCGGACTCGGTGCTGTTTATGCAGGAGCAACCGTAGCAGCTTGGTATCCAATTACACCTTCGACTTCGGTTGTTGAGAAATTTGAGAAGTATGCTAAGAAATTCCGTACGGATAAAGAAACTGGCGAGAAAAACTACGCCATCGTTCAAGCAGAAGATGAGTTGGCAGCAATTGGAATGGTAATCGGTGCAAACTGGAACGGAGCGAGGTCGTTTACAGCCACTTCTGGTCCTGGAGTTTCGTTGATGAACGAATTTTTGGGTTTAGGCTATTTTGCTGAAATTCCAGCTGTTTTGATTGATGTGCAACGTACTGGCCCTTCAACGGGTATGCCAACTCGTACACAACAATCAGATATTACGATTTCGGCTTATGCTTCGCATGGCGACACAAAACACGTTCTGCTTTTCCCAAGTAATCCAAAAGATTGTTTTGAACTAACAGCCGATGCTTTCGATTTGGCAGAACGCCTACAAACGCCAATCATCGTTTTGACAGATTTGGATTTAGGAATGAACGACCACATGAGCGAGCCGTTTGAGTGGAATCCTGAGCGTAAATACGACCGAGGTAAAGTTTATACGGCCGAAGATTTAGAAAATATGGGTCGTTTCGGGCGTTACTTAGATTCTGATGGCGATGGTATTCCGTACCGAACTTACCCAGGTACGCACCCAACCAAAGGTTCGTACTTTACTCGTGGTACATCTCGTGACGAATATGCAGTTTATACCGAAGATAGTGCTGTTTATGTAAGAAATATGCAGCGTTTGGAGAAAAAATGGGAAACAGCCAAAGACCTTGTGCCAAAACCACATTTCTATCAAGAGAAAAATATGAGTCCGTTGGG
>NZ_JBMLRC010000191.1:13481-38355 GCF_049241225.1 Emticicia sp. | reverse complement strand
AAAGTGAACGTTTATATTGCAAACTCTTTTGTTCTTTTTCTGACAAAATATAATTTACTTTTCCCATCGCCAAAAATGCTCTTTCCGACTCAATGACTAAGTTTTTGAGTTCTTCGGGTTCGAGCGAAAACGAAGAATCTACGCCACCATCGGCACGGCGAAGCGTAAAATGTTTTTCTAAAACTCTCGCACCAAGAGCCACAGCCGCTACTGCCGCCCCAATTCCCATTGTATGGTCTGAAAGTCCGATTTGGCAATCAAAAAGCTCTTTCATGTGTGGAATCGTAAGCAAATTGGTACTTTCGGGCGTAGCAGGGTAGGTGCTGGTGCATTTCAACAAAACCAAATCTTTGCAGCCATATTTACGCAAAACCGCTACTGATTCTTGAATATCGGCAATGCTCGCCACGCCCGTACTCATGATTACAGGTTTGCCAGTTTGGGCCACTTTTTTGAGCAAAATATGGTCAGTATTTTCAAAAGACGCAATTTTGTAGCAAGGCACATCCAAACTTTCAAGAAAATCAACTGCCGTGGTATCAAACGGACTGCTAAACGCCAACATTCCGTGAGCTTTGGCTCTATCAAAAATTGGCTTGTGCCATTCCCACGGCGTGTAGGCCATTTGGTAGAGTTTGTGCAGATTTTGGTTTTTCCAAAGTGAATTTTGGTCTTTTATCACAAATTCATCGGAAGTACCATTGAAAGTAATCGTATCGGCCGTATAAGTTTGTAATTTGAGGGCGTGAGCTCCTGCCTCAGCGGCTGCATCGACGATTTCAAATGCACGCTCAAGCGATTGATTATGATTGCCTGACATTTCTGCAATTACAAATGGCTTGTGGTCAGGACTGATGATTGTATCTTGAATTTTAAACATATTTCTTTTCCAAAAGATAGCTTGTTTCGTTGCTGATAACTAACTCGTTAATTATCTGAAAGCCTGCTTTTTTAAATGAATTTAATGATGCTAAGTTAGTTTTTTTGATGTATGCGTGGATATTTTTTGCTTGAAATTCGGTAAAAAATGCTTCACAAGTACGTGTAAGCATCGGTACTGCTAAACCCAAACCTCGAAAGTTTTTATCAATCGAAATTCCGATGATGTTTTCATCTGTTTTCTGCTCGATTCTGATTTGGCCAATTGGAATGTTTTCTTCGTTTTCGAAAACTAAAAGTAAGGCTTTTTTATCTTCAATTTTTTTTGAAAACCAATTTGTATGCTCTTGATAATCAACTTCTTGCGTGTTGAATGAATTGCTGCGAGTAGCAGGGTCATTTGTCCATTCAAAATATAAATCGAGGTCTGATAATTTAGCTTTTCGGTGATGAATCTGCATAGGTGGTATGAATCAAAACGTCGATAAATTTTCCTTCAAAATAACAATGTTCTTTTAATCGAGCTTCTTCTGTAAAGCCATTTTTGAGCAACATTGGGTATAAATGTGGGCGTAAATCAAAGGCATACGTGAATATTTTATGAAAATTGATTTCCGAAAAAGCCACTTGTTTAATGAGTTGTAAATAACTGCTCCAATGATACTCAAAAAAGTCTTTTTCGAGAGCGGTTTCCATGATGAATGAAATTTCAGCATTTCGGTCAATCCAGTTGATATGAACCAAGCCACCGTAGCCAATACATTCACCGTTTTTTAAGAACGAAAAAAGCAACTGACTTGGTTTCTCTTGTTCAAAAAGTTTCGAGACTACATTATCGAAGTAATTTTTTTGGTCGGCTTCAGTGAGTGGTTTTGCTTGGCGAAGATGATAAATTTGCTCATTTCTCCATTGCATTATCGAAAACTGGTCTTCATCTCGAAGTGGTATCAACGTAAATTCATTATATTCAAAACGTTGATTTTTTAAACATTTGTAGTGTCTCATATCTTAGACTTTATTCGATATTTAAACTCAGCCACCGCCCAGTCTTCTTCGTTGTCAATATCGTGGGCATCCATTTCTGAAATAACGATTCCGCTGGTGTTTTCGGTCAAAATACTGCGGTTTTGTAATAACTTTTCAGTTTTAAAGAAATAAAACTGCCCTGCATCGTGGTAAAGTGGCGTAAGGTCTTGCGAGCGTACTTGTGCGTTTTCGGGGTTTTGCCAACGGAGTTTGTTTTCTTGAAAAATTACTCCTCGTTGCGGAGGAAACGAAAACTTTTGAACTGGATACAACGAATCGAGCTTTTGAGATTGAAGCAAATCAAATGCTTTTTGTAGCGTTTCTGCCGAAACGAATGGGGCAGTTGGATAAATGCAACAGCCTATTTTAAATATTTTATTCTGATTTTTGTAGGCTTCTAAAACTTCTACCAATACATCGACTGTTGTTGCGTGATCATTGGCATTTTTTGTGCTTCGAGCGAACGGGACGTTCGCCCCACAACTTCTTGCAACTTCTGCAATTTCTTCATCATCCGTCGATACCATTACTTCATCGAAAAGTTTGCTTTCTAAAGCTGCTTCTATCGAATAGGCAATGATTGGTTTTCCGAGAAAATCCTTTATGTTTTTTCTCGGAATTCGTTTGCTTCCGCCCCTTGCGGGTATGATACAAAGCCCCCCTGTCCCCGATGGGGGAGTTGAATCGCTGTAAGCTTTAATATTGACTTGCGGAATTTTCATTTTTAAAGAAATTAATTCCCCCATCGGGGGTTAGGGGGCTATTTTCTCCAGTAAACACATACAGTCAGCATTACCAGATTCGGCTTGGTTGACGTACGGGTAAATTTCTTTTTTTACTAAACGAAGATTCGAGAAGCGGTCGAGGAAAAGCTGAGCGTAGTCGGCTTTCCAAAGGTAATCGGTATTGCCTCGGTAATTGATGCTGGTTGTTTCGGGAGCGTAATATTCCCAGCATGAAATATAGCGTTTCGAGCAACGCACCATTTCGTCCATAATTTTGGGTAAATTATCGGGCGAAATATGAATCAAAACACCATTGGTGCAAACCAAATCGAAATAATTATCTTTAAATGGAATGTCAAACCCCGAACCTTGAATAATATTGATATTTTCGGTAAATTCTTTGGCTTTTTGAGCAGCATAGTGCTGTAATTCAATGCCGTAAATATTCTTAAATCCCGAACGCTGGAAACCTACGAGTTGCATTCCTGTGTTGCAGCCAACCTCCAGAATTTTGGCATCTTTATCTAAATCTGTGTAGAATTTTTCATTCAAGTCAATTTTAGTAATTCCCCAATTTTCGAGATAAAACTTATCCCATTCTTCGGGATTTCTCGAATTTCTATCGGTGTAATCTTTGCCAAATTCACCACTCCAAAATTGTTCTTGTTTCGTTTGCATTCTCTGAAAAGAATTATCTATAATAGGTTTATTTTATGCCGAAAGGCTTTCTAATTCTGTTTTTTGGCGTAAATGATGGCGGTAGTGCATTTCGTGCAAATAATACCATTCTTTGGCGTCGAGCCAGCCCATTGCTACTTGTAGGGCTTTATAAGAGCCATCATCGTTGCTGACGGCTTCGATTAAATTTTGAGAATCGGTCAAGATTTTTTTCAAAATGCTTTTGTATTCTTCTCTTGTTTTAGCAACGGGCTCTGGCCCACGAATTGCATCGGGAATCTTGAGCTTTACGGGTGGAAAACCACCGTATTTGAATTGTTGTTCGCCAAAATGAGTTTTATCGCCACCGAGTTGTCCTTTTCTTTTTTCGAGACAACGCACACAGTTTGCCAAGAAAAAGAATTGTGAAGAAACTGTCAGATGCTCATACATTTGTCCAAGCGACCAAGTTTCATCATTAGTTTTGAAGAAAAATTGTTCGTCAGAATAATTATCAAGGCTGTTAATGTACTGATTAACAACAGTTTCAAGATTTGGATAAACTTCGGTCGGAGACATTTTAGTGAACAGTTATTAGTGCTTACTTATACATTTTCTCGTAATACTTCGTATAATCGCCGCTGGTTACGTTTGCTAACCATTGTTTGTTGGCTAAATACCAGTCGACTGTTTGTGTGAGGCCTTCTTCAAACTGCAAAGATGGCTCCCAGCCGAGTTCTTTCATGAGTTTATTGGCATCAATGGCGTAGCGTAGGTCGTGGCCTGCACGGTCAGTTACGTAAGTGATGAGTTTCACTGAAGTTCCTTCTGGGCGACCTAATTTTTCGTCCATGATTTTGCACAAAAGATGCACTAAATCAATGTTTTTCCATTCGTTAAAGCCACCGATATTATAAGTTTCACCGTTGCCACCATTGTGATAGATTACGTCAATGGCACGAGCGTGGTCTTTTACAAAAAGCCAGTCACGCACGTTTTCGCCTTTGCCATAAACTGGAAGTGGACGATTATGAATAATATTGTTAATCATCAACGGAATCAATTTTTCGGGGAAGTGATTCGGCCCGTAATTATTCGAGCAGTTGGAGATAACAACTGGTAATTTATAAGTATTATGATAAGCTCTTACAAAGTGGTCAGAAGATGCCTTCGAAGCCGAGTACGGCGAACGTGGGTCGTAGCTTGTAGTTTCTAAGAAAAACTCTTCTGGGTTGTGTAGTTCACCATAAACCTCATCAGTCGAAACGTGGTAGAAACGTTTACCCGAAAAATCACTTTTCCAAGCGTTTTTGGCGGCATTTAGTAAATTCACAGTTCCGATAACGTTGGTCATTACAAATTCCATTGGATTGGTAATTGACCTATCAACGTGAGATTCGGCGGCTAAGTGAATAACGCCGCTGAAATTATACTTCTCAAACAAACCGTTGATGTATCCTGCATCTGTAATATCACCATGCTCAAAAGTATAATTTGGCGATTTTTCGATATCAGTCAGGTTTTCTAGGTTTCCTGCGTACGTAAGTTTGTCAAGATTAACTATTTGATAGTCAGGGTATTTCGTAACAAAAAGACGAACTACGTGAGAGCCAATAAAGCCTGCACCGCCTGTTATAAGTATTGTTTGCATTTTTATATATCAATTGAAAGTATTTTTGCTAATCCCAGTCTAATTTCGTCCATTTCAGACTCTTTCAAAGTACCTAATTTTTTAATAAATCTATCTTTTGAAATAGAGCGAACTTGGAAACAATCAGCCGATGAGTCTTTTGCAAGACCATTTGTTTTATTTGGAGTAAGTTTTATCATCCATGGAGCAAATGTATAATTATCTTTCCAGTCAGTTATCGGAACAATCACTTTTAGTGGTAATTTGCCTAAAGCATCGTCATTGACAATGATTACTGGTCGAGTCTTTTTAATTTCCGCTCCAATTGTCGGGTCAAGATTTACTTGCCAAATTTCATTTTGATTCATAGAAACCTTCGGCATCAAGATTTGTAAATGCGGTTAATTCTTTATCCGTCAAATAATCTTCATAAAGAATCTCCGCAGCTTTCTTCATGGCTTCTTTTTCCTCTTGTTGGCGTATTGAATGTAGCACTTTTTCCACAACAAACATCTTGGTTTGACGTGGAAGCTTGTCTATTTCAAAGAGTATTTGAGTAGTATTCATAATAAATTATATTTACTTCTTCATCAATTTCTTTTCCCAACGCCACGCGTCTTTTAGACTTTCTGCCAGTGTTTTTTCTACTTTCCAGCCCATTATTTTCTCGGCTTTTTCTACATTTCCGTAGATTTTCTCTACGTCACCCGCACGGCGTGGACCGATTTCATAATTGAGTTTAAGTTTATTTACTTTCTCAAAAGTTTTAATGATTTCGAGAACGGTATTTCCTGTGCCTGTTCCTACATTAAATACATCGTAGTAATTATCTTTTTGTTTTGCCAGTAATTCAAGTGCCGAAACGTGGGCTTTTGCTAAATCTACTACGTGAATAAAATCTCGGATGTTTGTGCCATCAGGTGTATTATAATCACTACCAAAAACTGTCAGTTTTGGTCTGATTCCTGCGGCAGTTTGTGTGATAAACGGCACTAAATTGCTCGGTACGCCATTGGGGAGTTCGCCAATATGTGCTGATGGATGAGCTCCAATTGGATTGAAATAGCGAAGTGCGATAATTTTAAGCGGATTTCCTGCGGTGATTGTGTCACGCAAGATGTCTTCGCACATTGTTTTTGTATTTCCATAAGGAGAGGTAGCTGGTTGACGAGGCGTTGCTTCGGTTACGGGAATTTGGTCGGGCTGACCGTAAACCGTACACGAAGATGAAAAAACTAAATTTTTTATACCCAATTTTAGCATTACTTTTAAAACATTGAGCGTTGAGCCGAGGTTGTTTTCGTAATATTTGATTGGTTTTTCGACAGATTCTCCAACAGCTTTGTAGGCTGCAAAGTGGATGATGCCTTCGATATTTTCTTTTTTACAAATTTGCTCTAAAACCTTGCTATCATTACAGTCTTTTTCGTAGCATTTGACCGATTTTTTGACAATTTTTTTGATACCTCTTAGTGCAGATTTGTCAGAATTATTGAAGTTGTCGATAATAATTGGTTCGTGTCCAGCATTGATTAGTTCTACAACTGTGTGTGAACCAATGAAACCAGCTCCGCCCGTAACTAAAATTTTCATAAAAAAATGTTTGTTTTTTTTACAAAAGTATGAATTTAGCACTTGAATTGGAAATGCTTCGTGTAAATATGTGATTTAAGATAGTCGTTGAAGTGGTAAAGCCTTAGTAGTCAGTTGTTTATGTTTCTGTGCGAGCGTTTGAACACTTTTTGCGTATTAGTTTTGAGTAGCGATTTATACCAGTGAAAATAGATAACCTAAAAAGACATCAACAAATAAAATGAACGAATCGGAAATTAAAGCCTTGGTTACCTTGCTCGATGATGAAGATAGTGAGGTGGTGCAGCACGTTGAGAGTCGCTTACGGACTTTGGGTGGTTCGATAATTCCTTTATTAGAAGACCACTGGCAAGGAAATGGGTTAAACCCAATTTTACAGAAAAAAATTGAAGATTTGATACACGATTTGCAGTATAATACTGTGATCGATCGCTTGGTGGCATGGAAAAATAAAGGCCATGAAGACCTGCTCGAAGGAATGTGGATTGTGGCAACTTATCAATACCCTGATTTGAATATCGATAAGCTTCGCCAACATATCAATGATATGTATTTTGATGCTTGGCTCGAACTTCGAGAAGACATGCACCCGCACGACCAAATCAGAGTGTTGAATCAGATTTTCTTTGATAAATACAAATATTTGCCAAATACCAAGAATTTTCATTCGGTGGCAAATTCGATGCTTAATCAGGTTTTTGATTTGAAAAAAGGAAATCCGATTTCGTTGTGCGTTATTTATTTGCTTATGGCTCGTCGTTTAGGACTTCCTGTAAGTGGCGTAAACCTGCCGAGTTTGTTTGTGCTTACTTACAAAACACCGCAAATTCAGTTTTACATCAATATTTTTAATCGTGGACTGATTTTCTCGAAGGTTGACATTAGTAATTATATCAAGCAAATGCAGCTTAAACCACAGGATTCTTTTTTTCAACCTTGTTCAAATCTGGATATTGTATCGAGGGTTCTGAGAAATCTGATAGTTTCGTTCGAGAAAATCTCTGACCTCGAGCGTGCCAAAGAAGTTGAAAGCATTTTGAAAGCAATTTCTTAGAATAAGGTCTGTACCGAAGGTCTGACCCTCAAATAGCATCTTAACTTGGGTCAGACCTTCGGTGCAGACCCACAAACCACCAAAATATAACCATCTATTTTCTCAACATAGATGCTATATTCTTCATCTATCTCATTAATTCTTAGTCTTCCTGAAATTTTGTTTTGTTCTTTCTTGAATGGAAAGACGAACAAATTTTCATTAAAAATTACTTTTCGTTTGCCATAGAGTTTATAAAGAGCCTCTTTGGCCGACCAGTAAATACAGAGTTTCTCAATATCTCCTTCGGCATCGATTCTTTCGGATTCAGACAAAAATTTGTGTTCGATTCTTTTTAGTTTTTCCGTAGGCTTCTCCATATCCATACCGAGTGCTTCGTTGGGGTGCATGACGGCCGCTACGTAATTTGAAGTATGCGTTATCGACATTTGCCAGTTGCTACCTACCAAATATGGTTTTCCAAATTCATCTTTCTTGATTCCTAAGTATTTTATACCGAGTGAATTAGCTAAGTGTTTGATTACGAGCCTACTACAAAAGAATTCAACTTGTTTTTGTGGGTGGCTGATAGAAGCAAGTTCGGCATCGGTCAGTATTTCTGAAGGCAACATCGCCTGTAATTCATCGTGCGATTCGGTGATTTGCCAAACGGCCAATGAAATATCGTTTTCGTACTTTTTTTCTAAGATTACGGGCATAAAATTGCACTTTTGGCTCAAAGATACGCATTAAATTTACGACAAAAGCACTGGTAGTTTAAAACTGCCTGTACCTTTGTCGTAAAAAATCTTCAAGGATAAACCGCAATCAGCTCAATTTCGATGAATTTATTCGCATTTACCAAAGTAGAAATGCCAAGTGTTGCTCTGACTGGTTTTATCGGATTTTCGGGTGTGCCGAAATACATTTTATATGCTGCATTCCAACCATCAAAATCATAGGTTTTGGTTTTTACATCGGGAGCAATAAATACTTTCATCGCAAAAACATTCGACATTTTTAGCCCTTTTTCTTCGAGCATTTCTTTTAATTTCTTCAAAATTCCGAGAGCTTGAGTTTTGGTATCGCCGTATTTTGTGTAGTCGCCTTCGGGTAGGCTGGCATCGGTTGCGAAAGCCGTCAGTCCGCTGGTGTAAAATAGTTTTTTGCCTTCGGGAATAATGGCTGAATTTGAAATAATTGAAGTGGGCGAACCGCTAAATTCTACTCCTTGAGCTTGCGTTTTGCCGAAGTTAAAGCACAAAACCGCTCCAACCAAACCGATGATAATTCTGAGTTTTTGCATTTTCTTGGTATTTAATTTTATTATTTGAATAAAGTGTAACTAATTGACTTTCAATGCTTTAAAATATCAGAATATTCTTTTGAAAACAAGTTTTTGCTCGGTAAATTGGTAGCTACATCAACAACCAAAGAAAATTTTACTACTATGAAAAGACGAGACTTTCTGACTGCGGCGGGTCTGGGTGGCGTTGCTTTAGCTACGCAAGGTTTAGCTTCGTGTGCCACTGGCCCCAAACTTTATGCCGACAAAACCTACAATATCAATCGAGGCTATCAGTTTATTCCGAAACTGAAACTTTCAAAAGACCGAATTATCAAGGAAACCGTTGGTTTACGTCCGTTTCGTCCGTCGGGGCCGAGAATTGAAAAAGTACAACTGGGCAACAAAACTATTGTGCATAATTATGGTCATGGTGGAAGCGGTTGGTCGCTTTCGTGGGGAACGGGAAATTTGGCAAGAAACCTCGTAAAAGAAACCTCGGAGAAGAAAATTGCTCTTTTAGGTTGCGGAACGGTTGGGATTGCAACCGCCACTTTATTGCAAGAAAGTGGCTACGAAGTAACGATTTATACCAAAGATTTGCCGCCAAACGTGACTTCAAACTTGGCAACTGGTACGTGGTCGCCTGCGTCAAGGGTTTGTGATAAATCTAAGGCCACGCCAGAATTTGAAAAAGTTTGGGAAGATGCTACTCGTTTTTCGTTTCGACGCTTGCAAATGATGTTGGGCGTGGATGATATTGTGCAGTGGACTGACGAATATTCGGTGCATAAATCAATACCGACTTCAACTGATGGAAATGGTGGGCGAGAAATATTTCATATAGAAGGACTTGCACCTAATTGGAACGAAATCAGTAGAAAAGACCATCCTTTCAAGGCTGATTTGGTAAGAAAAAGGAGTAACATGATTTTTAATATTCCGAGTTATTTGAATTTTCATCTCAATAATTTCTTGTTGCGGGGTGGAAAACTGAAAATTCAAGAAATTAAAACTTTAGAAGAAATTGATGCTTTGCCCGAAAAGGTAGTCGTAAATTGTATGGGACTCGGAGCCAAATCGGTCTTTAATGATGAAGAAATTATGCCAGTTTCGGGGCAATTGGCTTGCTTGATTCCACAAACTGAGGTAAATTACAAACTTACTACGCAAGGAGCGTATTTTATCACCAGAAAAGATGGTATTTATCTCGGTGGAAATGGTATTGATGGCAGTTGGGACACCACGCCCAAACGCGAACTTACCGAAAAATGGATTGATATTTTGATTGATTTAATGAACGATATGAAAGGATAAACATAAGAAGCCTCCCAATTTTGAGAGGCTTTCATAATGATTTTTTTCTGCTAAATTTGATGGTCTTTTCAAGAAACCCTCAAAACACATGGAACTCGAAAATTTAGTAGCATTCAAATCATCGCACGAAGTCAAGCAAAAACTTTCGTCTTACGGAACCGTTAAGAAATTTGAGGAAGGGTCAATTATTCTCAACGAAAATGCTTATATCAGAGCCATTCCGATTGTGCTAAAAGGCTGCATCGGGGTTATGCGAACCGACGACGAAGGGCGAGAAATTCTACTCTATTATATCAATGCTGGCGAAAGCTGTATCATGTCGTTTTTGGGTGGGCTTCACAACGATACCAGCAAAGTAAAAGCCATTGCTGAAGAAGAAACCGAAATTCTTTTCGTGCCGATTGATAAAGTAAATTTGTTAATAAAAGAAAATCCTGAATGGCTTGATTATATTTTTCGTCTTTACCATAAGCGTTTTGAAGAATTGCTGGAAGTTGTCAATGACGTTGCTTTCAAGAAAATGGACGAAAGATTACTCAATTTTATCAAAAAAAGATGCGAATTGAGCAAAACTAATACACTTTATATTACCCACGAACACCTCGCCAACGAACTCGGAACTGCCCGAGTGGTGGTTTCTCGCCTCTTGAAACAAATGGAAGAAAAAGGATTTTTGAAACTCGGACGAAATAAAATTTCGCTTATGTAACAAATGTTGCAAAACGCCCATTTTCTGTGTTTGATATTTGTGTTGCAAAATAATTCTACCACTAGAATTTAAAACAACAACATAATGAAAGGAAACTTGGGAATTATTGATAAAGTAGTAAGAATACTTGTCGCACTCGTAATCATAGGTTTATATTTTGCCAATCTAATAAACGGTATGGCTGCCGTAACTTTATTGTTAGCAGCAGGAGCATTTATCCTGACCAGCTTCGTGAGTTTTTGCCCATTATACTCGCTTCTTGGTATTTCTACCCAAAAAAAAGAAACTAAATAAATACTGTGGAGCGAATATTTGGTTCGCTCAATTTTAAAAAGCGAATAAAATATTCCCCCCACAAAAACATGAATTTCATCAATAACAATAAACTTACCATCATCGGGGTCGTAATCGGAGCAATTGGTGGCTATCTCTATTATCATTATGTAGGTTGTGCAAGTGGCACATGTCCGATAACTTCAAAACCTCTCAATAGTACGCTTTACGGTGCGGTGATGGGTAGTTTACTGTTTAATATTTTCAAGAAAGAATCATGAAAACCGAAGAAATAATCATTGCCAACCTGAAATGTAATGGCTGTGCCAGTACAATCAAAAAAGAAATAGCCGCTTTAAGTGGCGTAAAAGAGGTTTCGGTTGATGTTGAAAGAGATGCCGTAAAGGTAACCTATGATAATATCAGCAGAGAAAGCATCATCAATAAACTCCATTCGTTGGGGTATCCAGAAGCTACCGAAAAAAATGGTTTGTTATTACAAATCAAAAGTTACGGAAGTTGCATGATAGGTCGAATCAATAATCTATAAATGATATTAAAATGAATATCGAATCAATAATTCAAGAAAAGAAAGGGACAATCGTAGATGTACGAACGCCCGAAGAGTTTCTTGGTGGACATGTGGTAGGAGCTGTAAATATTCCATTAAACGAAGTTCCATACCGTGTTGAAGACCTAAAAGCCTTAAAAGCACCAGTAGTTTTGTGCTGTGCATCGGGTAACAGAAGCGGTCAAGCACATCGTTATTTGCAACAACACGGCCTTGATTGCTACAACGGTGGCTCGTGGTTGGATGTTAATTATTATCAATCGTTAGCGGTTTAAAGTCAGAATATTTACAAAAACGTACTTCAGAAAATGTTAAATACAATTAAAAATTTATTAGGTTTTGGCCCAAAGGTCGATTTTGCAGAGTTGGTAAAACAAGGAGCAATTATTTTAGATGTGAGAAGTTTGGGAGAATTTGCTGGCGGACATATCAAAGGAGCAATCAACATCCCGGTCGATTCATTGGGTCGGAATCTGAGTAAACTTAAAGATAAAAATAAACCAATTATTACCTGTTGTGCATCGGGAATGCGTAGTGCAGCAGCAAAAAATATTCTTTCATCAAACGGTTATACCCAAGTTTACAACGGTGGAAGTTGGGGAAGCTTACAATATAAATTATGATAAATAAATGTTTCCCTGCTAATGGTATCTAAAATGAATATACTGTAATTGAAGTAAGTACAATATTTTTTTCGTGTTCCTCCCTCCTTATCGGGGAGGAAAAGAAAGGGTGGGGTTTGTAAGTAATTGATATCATTTCTTCACCACGGAGTTAATAAGAGTTTTCTTTTTTTAGCCTGAAACTCCGTGTTGTACTTCGTGTAACTCTGTGGCTACCGTAAAATATTGTCAATTAACCAATACTTAATGTTCAATTAAATTCATATACAATAATCAAAAGTAAACTCTTTCAGAAGCCAATAAAGTTTTTGAAAGAGTTTTTTATTGAGGATAATAACTGATGTTACGCAAATTTTTAGAAAATCCGAAGAATTGTTTCATTTTGTGACTGTCGATTTCAATCCATGGCAAAACGATGTACATAAATTTTAGAGTTCAATCAGAACGACCCATATATAATAAATGTTGCGTTCCGATGGACCTTAATGTACCCTAGCCGTTGAATAAAATCGACAGTTACAAAATGAATCGAGCCGATGGCTCTGCGTAAGATCATATGGTAATTAAGATAATCTAAAATTTCAATGGATACTTAGCGAAAACAGAACCTCTATATTATTTGTTGTTCATTTAGGTTAATAAAAAACATACATAAATCAAAAAAATAGTATTATTTTTGGTTTATGTATAATAAAAAACGCTTTTTGGCATAAAAAAGTCAGCAATCCAACTTTTTATATAAAGCATTCATTAATTTTATATTCCTTTATTAATTATTTTTTAACAAACTAAAACTACGAATGAGCAAACTTCTACGAGTTTCGTTGGCGTGTTTATTTCTCTTTGTTTCTTTTTGGGGAAATGCACAGACGGTTGTAACGGGAAAAGTTACATCGAGCGAAGATGGTAGTCCACTTCCTGGAGTATCAATCACAATTAAGGGTACATCAAAAGGAACAAGTACAGATGAAAATGGTGCCTACAAAATTTCTGTTCCAGTAAATGCAACACTCATTGCGAGCTTTGTTGGCTTTATTGATGCCGAACAAGTTGTTGGTAATCGAAGTATTGTTGATTTTATCCTTGCTTCTGATATCAAATCATTGAACGAGGTAGTTGTAACTGGTTATGGTTCACAGATTAAGCGTGATTTAACTGGAAATATCGTTAAAATCAAGGCAAGTGACATCCAAGATATGCCAGTGACTACATTCGAGCAGAGTATTCAGGGTAAAGCCGCTGGTGTGCAAATCAACCAAGGTACTGGTAAATTAGCTCAAGGTATTCAGGTGCGTGTACGTGGTCAGTCGTCAGTTTCGGCTTCAAATGAGCCATTATATGTATTAGATGGTATTCCGATGACACAAGGCGACTTAGGTATCAATGGTGGAGATACTAACCCATTGGTTGATATTAACCCACAAGACATCGAATCAATCGAAATCTTGAAAGATGCTTCGGCTGGTGCAATTTACGGTGCTCGTGCAGCTAATGGTGTGGTGTTGATTACTACTAAAAAAGGTAAATCAGGAAAAACAAAAGTTTCGTTTGGAATGCAGTATGGAAAAAGCACGCCGACCAAAATCTTGAAGTTCTTGAACACTCAACAATACATTGATTTTTATCGTACAGCTGCTGCTAACTCAGATGCTATTGATGGCTATGATAAAAAAGACCCAGATTCTTACACTTCATACATGGAGAGTTTCTTCGAAACACAAAGCCTTGGAACACTCGGAACTGCTAACCAAGCTGATACCGATTGGGGTGCTTTAGCATTTCAAGATGCTCCATCTTCTCAATATGACTTGAATTTGAGTGGTGGTAATGATAAAACTACATTTTTCATTTCAGGACAATTACTTGACCAAACTGGTATTTTGTTGGGTAATGCTTTCAATCGTATGACTGGCCGCATGAACCTCAACCACAAAGTATCGGAGCGTTTGAGTATTGGTATGAACATGGGTCTTACTCGTTCATTAAATGAGCGTGTGTCGGGTGACCGCCAGTTTGACAACCCTTTGCAATTGGTTGCTTTACCTCCAATGACACCTGCAACTGACCCAGAGACAGGTCTTCCAGTAGGAACTGCACCAGGAGATATCTCGATTCCTGTTTACTACAATGCAATGATTAACATTGGCAATGCTTACTACAACACTACTGTTCATCGCAACATCAATAGTGTATATGGTGAATTGTCAATCTTGAAAGGACTTCGTTTCCGTACAGAATTTGCTCTTGATTTATTGAATCAACAAGAAGAACAGTATTATAACAGCAAAACCCAACGTAATTTCTCTGCTCCACTGGGCTTTGGTTATAATCGTTTCGTAAGAGTAGAAAACTATAATACCAACAATTACTTCGTTTACGATAACGTATTCGGAAAGCACGGAATTAACGCAACTGCGGGTTTATCGTATCAAAACTCACAGACTAAAACAAATGCTGCCGAAGGTAGAGATTTTCCATCAGATGCTTACCGTATGATTGCAAGTGCTGCTCGTAAGACCGATGCAAGCTCAACGCAATCTGACTATCGTTTTGCTTCATATTTTACTCGTGTAAATTACAAATTCAACGATAGATATTTATTAGGACTAAGTGCCAGAATTGATGGCTCTTCACGTTTCGGTGCAGATAATCGTTATGGTTTCTTCCCAGCTGTTTCGGCAGGTTGGGTACTTTCAGAAGAGAATTTCTTGAAAAATATTGAAGCAATCAGTTTCTTGAAACTTCGTGCAAGCTGGGGTAAAACTGGTAATGCTGAAATCGGAAACTTCCCTCAATTAGGATTATTTACAGGTGATGCTGGTTATGCTGCATTACCAGGACAACGCCCTTCGCAATTAGCTAATCCATCGCTTGGTTGGGAAACTACACAGCAAGTAGATATCGGTTTAGATTTCGGTCTCTTGAAAAATCGTATTAATGGTGAGATTGATTATTACGAAAAAAATACGACTGGTCTCCTTTTGAATGTAAACGTACCGGGAACAACAGGTTTCTCGACACAAACTAAAAACGTTGGTGCATTAACTAACAAAGGTTTTGAATTTGTATTGAACACTGATAACCTTGTTGGCCAATTTAAGTGGAAAACAAGCTTGAATGCTTCTACAAATAGAAACAAAATTACTGACCTTCAAGGACAAGTAATTGAAGGTGGTTTGGCAAACATGAGCCGTGCCGTAGAAGGCCAACCATTGGGAACATTCTTCACAGTAGAATATGCAGGTGTTGACCCTGCTAATGGTGATGCACTTTTCTACAAGAATACAAAAAATACAGATGGTACAATTGACCGCTCTACTACCAAAACTTACAGCCAAGCACAGCGTACGGTTATCGGTAGTCCATTACCAAAATGGGTTGCTGGTGTGACTAATACATTTAGCTACAAAGGCTTAGAGTTAAGTGTATTTTTCAATGGTGTGTTCGGAAATAAGTTAAACTTCTACGGTGTAGGTCGTTTCTCTTCTGCTAATGGTCGTTTTGAAGATAATCAAACAGTTAATCAATTAGATGCTTGGACTCCACAAAATACCAACACGAATGTTCCTCAAGCACGTTTATTCTTCAATAATGGTGCTCAGGCATCAAGTCGTTTTATCGAAGATGGTTCATTTGTGCGTTTACGTAATGTAACATTGGCTTATAACTTACCGAAATCAATCGTAAGTAAAGTGAAGTTGAGCAATGTAAGAGTATTCTTCACAGGTCAAAATTTATTGACATTTACTAAATACTCTGGTTGGGACCCTGAAGTTAATGCCGATGATGTGGTAACAAATATCGCTTTAGGTTATGACTTCTATACAACACCTCAGGCAAAAACTTTTATGGGTGGTTTAAATATTAGTTTCTAATAGCCTAACACTTTATTGATTTACTTAAAGAAATTAGATAAAATGAATAAAAATATAAAAAATTGGCTATTTGTTGGTGCATCTGCTGTATTAATGACAGCGTGTGATAGCCGCTTAGATGTAAAGCCAACACAATCAATTGAAGAGTCAGCTGCTCTCGCAACTTCACAAGATGTAGAAGTAACACTTATTGGTGCTTATGACGGTTTGGCCAGCAACAACCTTTACGGTGGAGCTGTTCAGTATTCTGGTGACCTCTTAGGAGATGACGCCGAAGTGCGTTTTGCTGGTACATTCTCAACTCTTGATGAATTATGGCGTAAGACAATCACTACTACTAATGGTCAAACACAAGCTTCTTGGTTGCAAGCTTATAGCACTATTAACCGTGCAAATAATGTTTTAGCTTCATTGGATAAAGTGGAGGCAAGCAAAAGAGCAAGTGTTGAAGGCCAAGCTCGCTTTATTCGTGGTTTGGTATATTTTGATTTAGTGAGACTTTGGGCAAAGGCTTGGGGTGATGGAGACAATGCTACCAACTTGGGTGTGCCACTCGTAACTACACCTACACGTGTAGTTGGCGAAACAGATAATCGCCCAAGAGCAACTGTTGCAGCCGTTTATACACAAGTTTTAGAAGATTTGACAAAAGCAGAAACTTTGTTAGGAGATATCTCTGATGCAGGATTTGCTTCAAAAAATGCTGCACAAGCTATCTTAGCAAGAGTGTACTTGCAACAAGGCAATTATGCTGCCGCTCGTGATGCTGCAAATAGAGTAATTTCAAGCAATCAGTTTGCTCTTACTTCTACATTTGCTGAAGCTTTTGCCGATGCTTCTAACGAAAGTGAGATGATTTTCAAGATTATCATTACTGACCAGGACGGAACAAACGATATGAATACTTTCTTTGCTCCATCTACATTCCAAGGTCGTGGAGATATTCGTATTCAGGCAAAACACTTAGCACTTTATGCCGCTGGTGATGCAAGAGGTACATTTTTCGTAAGAGCATCAAACAATAACTTTACTGCTAAATTCCTCGACCAATATGGCGATGTGCCAGTGGCTCGTTTGGCAGAAATGTATTTGATTCGTGCGGAAGCAAATCAACGCTTGAATACAACTATTGGTGCTACGCCATTGGCTGACATTAATCGTATTAGAGCAAGAGCAGGAGCAAGAGCATTAACAACCGTTGACTTGAACGCTATTTTAGCTGAGCGTAAACTTGAGTTAGCTTTTGAAGGCCATCAGGTACATGACGCTAAGCGTTTGAAGAGAAATATTGGTACTTTAGTATTTAGCGATAATAAATTGGTAGTGCCGATTCCACAACGTGAGATTGACACGAACAAAGCTTTGGTACAAAATCCAGGGTATTAATTTCTGGAAATAACAGCACACAAAAAATGCGAGTCGATTTCGGCTCGCATTTTTTGTTTCGTAGTTGTAAGCGACAAAGCGTATTGTACTACTGTGGACTATTGACCGTTGACTATTATAATTCTCTGATACGAATGTTTTTGAATGAAACAGCATCACCGTGGTCTTGTAAACCAATTTTACCTTTACTGTATTTTCCGAAACCTTCCCAACCTTTAAATTTACTTTTCGCCACCATTTCGTCCCATTCTGGGCCTTCTGACTTGTATTTTACTGAAAGCGTACCGTTTTGATAAACGCTAACTTCACCTTTGTTTTTAACGATTTTCACGGTATTCCAAACTCCCGCAGGTTTTGTAACCGATGCCGAAGGAATCATGTCATATAACGACCCCGCTTTGTGATTACCATCTTTACCAGCTTTTGCATCTGGGTGACGCTCATTGTCAAGCACTTGAATTTCGGGAGCTGTTAGGTACGGAACACTGTATTTTTTATCTTCGAAAACACCATAGAAAATGCCACTGTTTGCACCTTCCGATACTTTCCATTCTAATTCGAGTTCAAAGTTTTCGTATTCTTTGTCGGTCACGAGGTCGTCACCGTGTTTTTCGCCTTTGGCTTTTCCTGCAAAAGTCATCACACCATCTTTAATAGACCATTTATCAGTAATTGGTTGGCCTGCCTTATTATAAACGTGCCAGTTTGTAAAAGTTTTTCCGTCGAATAATTTTACCCACTTGCCTTTTTTTTGAGCAAAACTTGTTGAAGCCACCAATAGCGTAAGTGCAAGGATTTTTGAAATTGTTTTCATTGAAAAATGATTGAGGTTGATTAAATAATAAACTACTAAGCAAATTAAAGAAAAGATGAGCGAAGAATTGTGTAGGAGAAAGAAAAATCGACAAAAAGGTAGATAGTATGGACAAAACTTTAACAGATTTATTCATTAGAAGTGCTTAAAATGAATAAAAGATAAAGTTGGGACTAAAATTTCTTCAACCCCAACTTTATCTTTTATTAGAATAGTACTAATGATTTTAAATCCCTAAAACTCGACGATTTACGGCTTCGTCAGCCCCAGTAGCGGCAAAATCATCAAATGCACGAGTAGCTACTTGAATGATATGATTTTGAATAAACGGAGCTCCTTCGGCAGCACCTTGTTCGGATGATTTTACGCAACATTCCCATTCCAAAACTGCCCACGAATCGTAGTCGTATTGCGATAGTTTCGAGAAAATACCTTTAAAATCAACCTGTCCATCGCCCAACGAACGGAAACGACCAGCACGGTCTGCCCAACCAGCATAACCACTATAAACTCCTTGTTTTCCTGACGGATTAAACTCAGCATCTTTTACGTGGAATGCCTTGATACGGTCGTGATACAAATCTATAAATGCCAAATAATCAAGGTGTTGTAATACAAAGTGACTTGGGTCGTAGTTGATACACGCACGTGAGTGTCCGCCTAAATAATCTACAAACATTTCAAAAGTTGTACCATCGAACAAATCTTCACCTGGGTGCAATTCGTAGCAATAGTCAACGCCACACTCGTCATAATAATCTAAGATTGGTTTCCAACGGTTTGCCAATTCTTTGAAAGCCGTTTCAATCAAACCACTCGGACGTTGTGGCCACGGATACAAGAAAGGCCAAGCCAATGCTCCAGAAAAACCAACGTGTGATGTCAAACCAAGATTTTGCGAAGCTTTTGCTCCCCATCTTAGTTGTTGTTCAGCCCATTGGCGACGAGCCGGCTCATTGCCATGCACAGCCGCTGGTGCAAACGCATCATACATCGTGTTGTAGGCAGGGTGCGAAGCAATCAATTGCCCTTGGAGGTGCGTTGATAATTCAGTGATTTCTAAACCTTTATCTTTCAATTTCCCTTTCAATTCATCGCAATAAGTTTGGCTTTCGGCTGCTTTTTGTAGGTCAATTATACGAGCATCCCATGATGGTAACTGGATTCCTTTATAACCTAAACCTGCCATGTAGTCGGCAATTGTATCGAGTGAATTAAATGGTGCTTCATCGCCCATAAACTGAGCAAGAAATATCGCTGGTCCTTTTATTGTTTTCATTTTTTTGAATTGCGAATTAGTGAATTGCGAATTAGTGAATAAAAAAAACAATTCACTAATTCGCAATTCACTAATTCATCATTAATTTTTATTTATATTTTTTCTTGATTTTGCTAAAATTGCGAGTATTTCATTACCATCAGCAACTAATTTACTCAATTTTTCTATTGTGAAATAGTGTAAATCAGTAAACATTTCTAACCAATAAATTGACTCATCTAATTCTTCAATTACTATACTAATTTTGGAATAAAATTCATTTTGACTTCTGGCTCTCCTTACTGCACGATAATTTACGGCAGAAGAAGTAGATGACCGAACTAACTGTTTTCCAGTATGTTGTGCAACAAAATCATTTGAAGGTAAAGATTTATAAACATCAATACTTCTGAGAGCAAAAGATTTGAGTTTTTTCTCAATGCTTTCAGCGAATGCAAAACGCTCTTCATCAGTGTATTTTGAGACATTTTTCTGAGTCATATTAAATATTCACTAATTCATCATTCGCTCATTTACGATTTCATTTTGACCCATTTACTATTAGACTTGCCTGATGCAATCACCGTTTCCACAAACTGCATTCCTCTGATACCATCATCAATGGTTGGAAAGTCGAGGTCGAATTCGTTTGGTGTTTCACCATTCATTCGCTTGCGGACCGTGCGAGCAAAGTTTTTGTAAATATTGGCAAATGCTTCCAAATAGCCCTCTGGATGTCCGAACGGAATGCGTGAGCTTACTTTAGCTGCTTCGTATAAATCGCCCACCGATGGTTCGAAAATACGTTGTCCATCAATAGATTTATGCTTTAAATACTGAGGCGTTTCTTGGTGCCAGTGTAAACTTCCGAGTTCACCATAAACTCTGATATTAAGTCCATTTTGTTCGCCATTGGCAATCTGACTACAAGTAAGAATACCTTTTGCTCCATTATCGAAATGTAATAAAACGTTGGCATCATCATCAAGCAGGCGGCCCTCAACAAACGTCGAAACATCAGCACAAAGCTCAGTGATTTTCAGGCCAGTTACATACTCAGCCAAGTTTTCGGCGTGCGTACCAATATCGCCCACCGCTCCAGCAATACCCGAACGCTTAGGGTCAGTACGCCATTCGGCTTGTTTGTTTGTGCCTTTTTGTTCTTCAGGAAATGACAGCCAACCTTGCGGATATTCAACAATAACCTTACGGATTTTACCGATTGTACCTGCCTGTATCATGGCACGTGCTTGTTTTATCATCGGATAGCCCGTGTAGTTGTGCGTAAGAGCAAAAGTTAAACCTGTTTTCTCTACAATATCTTTCAGTTTTCGAGCTTCTGAAAGCGTGAAAGTTACGGGTTTATCGCAAATCACATGGAAGCCATTTTCTAAGGCCATTTTTGCAGGAGCAAAGTGCATGTGATTGGGAGTAACTATTGAAATAGCGTCCATGCGGTCTTTGCGACGCTTTTCTTTTTGAATCATTTCTTTGAAATCGCCGTAGCAACGAGCGGGGTCAAGCATTAAGTCTTCGCCCGATGCTTTTGATTTTTCTGGGGTAGAACTAAAAGCTCCGCCCACTAATTCGATTTCACCATCAATGGCAGCCGCAATTCGATGAACACCCCCGATGAATGCCCCTCGACCACCGCCAACCATACCTATTCGGATTTTACGAGCCATAGTTTAAATAATGATTAATTTTTAATGATTAATGTTGAATGTGTTGCGATTTACGCTAAGTTTTATAGAATTTTCTAAAGTTTGAATCCTTCTTTTTCGAGTAATTTTTCGAGCGAAAATTTATATTCGCCCAAAACCACTAATTCTTTATCCCAATTTGCAATAATCCAATCTTGGTTCGGACGAGCAATAGCTACTTGTTTAGATGCCGAAAAAAACCAAAAAACTTCTTTTACTCCAAAATCTAACAAACTTTTAGTTTTCATAGAATAGTAGTCAAACTCACTTAGACCAAAGTCAACCGTCTCTGCAATAAAATCAAAGTCGATTGTTACCAAAGGTGGGATATTGAAATATTTATTGCCAAAAATGACCTGTTTTAAATCGTGTTTTTCAAAGACTAAAATATTGGAGGTTGTGATTGTATTTTCTGAAATTTGAAGACTAACACCGTTGCCCCCAACAAAATATTTTTCATAATCAAGACCACGCATTAAATTCTGTAAAACAGTGTTTACAAGAATTAATCTTTGACTGAAATTAATATTACTCTTTTGTTCACGCTGATTCATCACGTCCTTATAACCCTTATAGTACATAGGTTTTCCGTCGTACATTTCATAGATGAGTGATTTTGGAATCTCATGCTTTGCGAAGTGATGACGATAACGTTTTTTCGGTGAAAGAGTCGTTTCCATACAAAAGAATTTATTTGAGTAGCAATTTACATAAAACCATAGATTCTTGTTAATTGCGTTGCCAAATTTCTGAAAAAGTGTCGAATCAACAATTAAAAATGGTATTTTCTTTTGGGAAAATTTAAAATATTCTATTTTTACGGCTCAATTTATTCAAAACCCTTAAAACCTTCTAAAACTATGGTAAATCAGAACCGTCTTTTTCTGGGAAGTTGTTTTGCTCTCATCACAACAGCTTTCTCATTTAGTATTCGTGCGGGAATTCTTCCGCAATTAGCAACTGATTTTAGTTTAACAGCCGAGCAGCTTGGTTTTATCAACTCAATGTGGTTTTTGGGCTTCCCGATTGCCATGATTGTTGGCGGATTGGTGTATCACACCGTAGGCCCGAAAAAAATCATGATGATTGCATTCGTGTGTCACGCTCTCGGTATTTTATTGACTCTTTATCCACAAATATTGGGCGGATATACTGGTCTTTTGGTTTCAACATTCTTGATTGGTATCGGTAATGGCTGTACAGAAGCAGCTTGTAATCCGATGATTGCAGATGCCTATTCTGGCTCACAAATGAGCAAAATGTTGAACCGTTTTCACATGTGGTTTCCGGGCGGAATCGTGGTAGGTAGTTTATTGTCAGAGATTATGACAAAACAACTGGGCTTAGGATGGCAGCCACAAATTTGGTTGATTTTAGTACCAACATTAATATATGCTTATTTATTCTGGGGACAAGAGTTTCCAAAACCTAAAACTGAAGGTGTAACTTCAATTGGCGAAAACCTCAAAGCAATGGCTACGCCTTTGTATATTTTTATGTTTGCTTGTATGGCTCTTACTGCCATCACCGAGTTTGGCCCACAACAATGGACAGGCTTAATCATGAGTAAATCAGGTGCAAGCCCGATGCTTATCTTAGCCTTGGTAACTGGTTTGATGGCCGTTATCAGATTCTTTGCTGGCCCAATCGTTGAGAAATTTGACCAAACAGGGGTATTGCTTGGTTCGGCAATATTAGCAGCTATTGGTATCTACTTGTTTAGTACTCAAACAGGCACAATGGCTTATGTTGCTGCTGTGTTTTTTGCCATGGGAGTTGCGTTATTCTGGCCAAATATGGTTGGTTTTATTGCCGAAAAAGTGCCTTTGAGTGGTGCTTTAGGTATGTCAATCATTGGTGGTGTGGGTATGTTCTCAACTTCAATTTTCCAACCAATTATCGGTCGTTGGATTGACTCAGCAAAAGCTGAACAAACAGCTGCTGGTTTGACTGGTGATGAAATGGAATTGGCGGCAGGACAAGCTACTCTTAGTACAATGGTGTTATTCCCTGCTATTTTGATTGTAGCTTTCACAATCTTATTTTTCTGGCAAAAAAGAAAACCCGCTCAGGCATAAGGTTTTCGAAATATAATACAATTTATTAAAAAGCCTCGCTAAATACTTAGCGAGGCTTTTTAATAAGAAAATCCCTTATCTCAAGCGAAATAAGGGATAAGAATTAAATTACTAACTTTCTCTATTAATTATGATGCTTGTTGACGAACTATGTAAAAAATATCTTTTCTCTACTCACATTCGATTCTGATACAAATAAAAATAATTTTTTATTAATTGCATAATATTTTTAAAAATTTTATTTATAATTAAATTATAGATAAATAAATAATTAATCTTTCGAGACTTTTGTGTTAAATTTGGGCAAATAAGGCTCAATTAAAATTTTAATATATATTGATGATAAAAATATCAACTCCAGGACGTATCTGTCTTTTCGGAGAACATCAAGATTATCTCGGTTTACCTGTCGTTGCTGCGGCAATTTCTCGGAGGGTAGAAATGTCAGGTGAACATCGTACTGACAATCACATAGTTATACATTTACCAGATATCAATTCAGAATTGCTCATGGAGATTTCGACTACCCGAATGCCGTATGTGCAGAAACGAGATTATTTCAGAAGTGGCTATAATGTGCTGATTGATAGGGGTTTAAGTTTCTCAAAAGGTTTAGAATGTACTGTCAGAGGTAATATTCCTATCAATTCGGGTACATCGAGCTCGTCGGCATTGTTGGTAACTTGGATTCATTTTTTATCGAAAATGGCCGATATTCCACAAGAATTTTCGTCAAAAGAATTGGGCGAAATGGCATATCAGGCCGAAGTAGTTGAGTTTGGTGAACCCGGCGGAATGATGGACCACCTTTCTACTGCCATCGGAAATGCTGTGTATTTAGAATTTGACCCCATCACGACTGCCGAAGCCATCGAACCCAAATTGGGCAGCTTCGTTTTGGCCGATTCTTGTGAGCCAAAAGATACGATTGGGGTCTTGAAACGAGCAAAATTCGCCCGTTTGGCACTCATTGAAAAGATAAAAGAGCAATTACCTGATTTCTCTCTGCACACTTTTGACTCTTCCGAAAAAGAAAAATTGAAGACTTTTTTGAGTGAAGATGATTATACACTTTTGCTCGGAACCCTCAGAAATAGAGATATTCTGCGAGAAGCTTTAGCTCTTTTCAAGTCAGATAAGATGACCGATGAAGTTTTAGGCAATTTACTGCTCGAACATCACACAATTTTGAGAGACATACTGGGGATTTCCACGCCAAAAATTGAGCGAATGCTTGATGCCGCCATGAATGCAGGTGCTTTAGGTGGGAAAATTAATGGTTCGGGTGGGGGAGGCTGTATGTTTGTGTACGCTCCAAACGACCCCGAAAAAGTAGCCGAAGCAATTGATAAAGTGGGTGGTAAAAGCTATGTAATAAGTATTGATGCTGGAACGAAGATAATTGAAAGTTGAGAATGAAGAATGTAGAATGAAGAATG
>NZ_JBMLRC010000191.1:0-13381 GCF_049241225.1 Emticicia sp. | reverse complement strand
AGAATGAAGAATGTAGAATGAAGAATGTAGAACGAAAAACTATTCCTATGCAATTTGCTAATAATCAAATTCTAAACTCTTAATTCTACATTCTTAATTGTAAAACCTCTACACTTCATCAAATAAATGCTCTAAAACAAACGAGAAAGTGCCTAAAAAGCCCGCTGATTCGTCGAGTTGGGACGTATTGACCGATAATTTGGTCTTAAACTCGCTCAGACAATATTTATTGATTGCCTGCTCAATCGGAATCGTGATAAATTTATCGGCTTTTGCCAAAAGCCCATCAACCAAAATCAATTCTGGATTAAATAAATGTACTGCAATCGAAAGAGCTTTGCCCAGTTCTGTTCCGATTTCGTTGAGTAAATCAATGCAAAGTTCATCGCCCGAATGAGTGGCAGCAATAATCATATCTTCGTTGACCGACTCAATATCTCCTTTCGTCAATTGCACAATCTTTGAAACTCGACCATTCTGTAATTCTTCTTTTACTCTTTTGATAAGCACTTGGGCGGTTGCTACCGTTTCTAAACAACCGATTTTTCCGCATGAGCATAGCTCGCCCGCACCACGTACTTGTATGTGTCCGAGTTCGCCCGTAAAGCCCGAAGTCCCATTGAAGACCTCGCCGTCAATTAAAATTCCTAAACCTACACCCCAGTCGATATTGATAGCCAGCACATTATTGTAGTCATGAGCCAAACCAAAGCGTTTTTCGCCTAAAGCTATGGCTTTTGCATCATTTAAGGTATAAGACGGCACATTGAAATATTCACTCATCAGAATATTAATGGCTTTACCTTCGCTGGTAGGATAAGAGAAATTATAGCCAGTTTCTTTATCAATCAACCCTGGCATACAGATACCGATACCCAATATTTTTTCGGCACTAAAACCCTCTTTTTTTAGAAATTCTATTGATTTTTCTAAGATAAATGTGCCGTAAGCTGTGTTATTTTCAATTTGTAGTTTGAATTTTTTCTTTGCACAAACCTCATTTTTGAGGTTATATAGTATGATTGTGCTATCGAATTTATTGATGAGCCAAGTCAGGATATAGCCATGTCCCGCATTGAGGCCGTAAAGCACAGGTTTCCTACCTGATTTTGAGTTGCCCGTTCCGACTTCCGTAAGCCAGCCTTCTTGCATTAATTCGATGAAAAGTACATTAACTGATGGTGGACTTGAATGTAGCGTTTTACTTAAATCAATGATAGTATTTGGGCCGTTGAGGTATAATTCCTTCAAAAGTTGTTGTTTTAACTTATTTTTTTTTATTTCTACTACTGATTCTTTTGCTTCGAGCATATTTAGGAAAAGTTTTTTATTTAACAAATATATATCTTTTTTAAGAATAGTTGTAACTAAAATAATATTTCCTATAACTTGGGTATTTAAAAAAATATTTTTAAAATAAAATTGTCTCTTTACATGCAATTTATAATGTCAAACTCATCATTTTTCTTTAAATTGCTTAATCAATAAACTAAACCTACCGAATTATAGAAACATGAAAAAAAACATTTTACTTCTTCTTTTTTGTTCGTTTTCCGCTTTTTCACAAGACAGTGATTCGCTCGTTATCCGAAAAATTTATAATGAAATTTTGTCAAAGGGCGAAGCCTACAAAACCCTTACGCATCTGAGCAAGAAAATTGGTCCAAGACTCAGTGGCTCGGCTGGTGCTGCAAAAGCCGTGCAATACACCAAAAAAGTAATGGAAGATTATGGTTTTGAACGAGTATTCCTGCAAGATGTAATGGTGCCACATTGGGTACGTGGCCAGAAAGAAACAGCTTTTATTGAAGCTGGCAAACAAAAAATCAGTGTACCGATTGCGGCATTGGGTGGCTCGATAGCTACGCCAGCCGCTGGAATAAAGGCTGAGGTAATTGAAGTAAAGAGTTTTGAAGAACTGGAAGCACTCGGAACCGCAAAAGTGAAAGGAAAAATTGTGCTTTTTAATCGCCCGATGGACCCAACAAAAATTAATACGTTTGAGGCTTACAGTGGTGCTGTCAATCAGCGTGGTAATGGTGCTTCACAAGCTGCTAAGTATGGTGCGGTTGGTGCAATTGTGCGTTCGATGACAACACTTCAAGATGATAATCCGCACACGGGTGGTATGCGTTATGCTACGGGCGTACCGATGATTCCGACGGCGGCAATCAGTACAAACGGTGCGAATCTATTGAGCAAAATGCTTAAAGAAAACCCTAAATTGCAGTTTTATTTCAAACAAAGTTGTGAATCTTTGCCCGATGCTCCTTCGCATAATGTAGTTGGGGAAATCAAAGGAACTGAAAAACCAGATGAAATAATTGTAGTAGGCGGACACCTCGATTCGTGGGATTTGGCCGAAGGTGCTCAAGATGATGGTGCTGGTTGTGTGCAATCAATCGAAGTTTTGCGTGCTTTGAAGGCTCTGGGAATCAAGCCAAAACGCACAATTAGAGTTGTGATGTTTATGAATGAAGAAAATGGTTTGCGTGGCGGAACAAAATATGCCGATTTGGCTAAGCAAAATAACGAAAAACACATTGCGGCAATCGAATCAGATAATGGAGGATTTACACCAAGGGGTTTCGGAATGGTGGGAACTGACGCTCAAATTGCCAAAGTGGCGGTATATAAAAACCTACTTTCGGCGTATGATTTGAAAGAAATTGGGAGAGGAAGTGGCGGTGCCGATATTGGCCCGCTGGGTCAGCAAGGTACTTTATTGATTGGTTTTAAACCAGATTCTCAACGCTATTTCGATTTTCATCACGCAAAAACCGATACGCTCGAAGCAGTAAACGAGCGTGAACTAAATCTCGGAGCCGCTTCGATGGCTGCCTTGGTTTATTTGCTTGATAAATATGGCTTGTAAGAGATTTACGATTTAAAAATATTCCCCTTTAGGGGTTAGGGGTTTTTTACATATATCCTTCAACGCCCAACCCAAATAGTGCAAAATCATATTTCACTGGGTCGATTGGGTCGAGTTGTTTGAGATTTTGTGTGAGTTCGACGGCGGTTTGCCAGTCGGGTTTCGGGCGAGTAATAAAACCGAGTTTTCGAGCAACACGCTCAACATGAACATCGCAGGGGCAAACCAACTGCGATGTTTTTATTTTATTCCAAATACCAAAGTCAACGCCTTTATTGTCTTTTCTGACCATCCACCGCAAAAACATATTGATGCGTTTGCAAGATGAGTTGCGTGCAGGCGTAGCTACGTGTTTGCGTGTGCGAGTAGGGTAATCTTCTATGCTGAAAAATACGTTTTGAAAATTTTCTAAACCAACCTTAATATCTTCATCATCAGGTTTTAAGCCTACTGAAAAAGCATTTTCGAGAGAATCATTTTTTGCATAAAAATCCTTAAAAAACTCTATAAAATAAAGTGTATCAGTAGCATTAAAAGTGCGGTGTTTGAATGCAAGAAAGCGTTTGAGGTCAGAATCTTGGTGGTTTTTGATGAAATCGTAAGGAGCATTATCCATCAAACCAATAAGCTCATTGCATTTATTAATGATGGTTTTTCGCTGTCCCCAAGCGAGGGTAGCGGCAATAAAACCCGTAATTTCTATATCTTGCTTTTTGCTAAACTGATGCGGAATACTGATTGGGTCGTGCGGAATGAAGTCTGGTTGATTAAACAACTCATATTTTTCGTTCAGTAAATCAATAATGATTTGCGACATTATTTGGAAATTATATAATTGTCAGAAACTAGAAACTTCGTTTATTTCGATAACTATCTTGCTGCGGTCGATATTGGTATAATCGAGTTTTACAAATCCATAAGTTTCATTGAAATAAGAGGTTAGTTTTGTGCTACCTAAGTTGCTTGTGGCTTCACTGTCAATGACATAGCACTCTAAATCTCCAAGTTTTGTAGTAATTGTCGTTTTGTCTATTATTTGGTAATTGTATTTATTCAAATTTCCACCTTTCCATTCTAACCATCTTTTATCAGCCCAGTGGTCTCCAAAATTGAGTTGCCAATTCCATTTATTGCCAACTTCATAAGGTGCCTTTATATAAGGAAAAGGGTTTAGCTCTAATATTTTGAACAGCTCCATTCTTGGTGGGTGCATCCAAATATTTTTGCTGTTTTCTATCACGCCAGTCATTTCATTATTCCAAAACTCACCATTTATCATTTGAAAATCGTAAAGAATAACTGTCTGATTATAATCAGGATAATACTGAATAAATGGGCTTAAACCCGACTTTACCTTTAAAATGATTAGATTGACTGAGCTAGAATCTTGATTTTTGATGTTCTCAAATTTCCAATCATAGGTTCGGTCGCTTATTACATTGCCCTTAGTCATCAGAAACTTGTCACCATTTTTATCTTCGTAGTGATAATTGAAACTAAATTTTCTCCCTACTTTGTATATTTTATTATTGAGATTGTACCTGTTTTCATCTTTGTTTGTGGTATCAATTTTTTCAACAACTATTCCATCATTATCAGTTTCAAATGCTTCTTCTGCTGATTGCCCTTTGACTTGTATTTGACAAGATGATGCGAATAAAATAGAAATACACAAAACAATATTCTTCATGAAGCTTCTTATGATTTTATCTTCTTCAAAACCCAAACAATACTATTGGATACCCACGAAAAAACGGCAAGTACGGCTGTAAATAAGAAACCAAATACCGTAATGAAAGGGTACAAGATAGAAAATAAAACTGTCCAAATGACTGACTTAGTTTGCATAAAAGCGTACAAATTGAGATAATAAATACTTTACTTTCACCGTGGACTGGAAACTATCGACAGTGGACTAATTACTAACACTATAACTCAAATCGGCTCTGATTCGTTTGTCTTTTGGCGATAATTTTTCGAAAGCTTTTGGTGAAATTTTTATCACTACATCGCCCGCCGAGCTTAGTTTTCCAATAACTTTTACCCAAACACTTTGGCCGTTGGCTTGATTCGCAACTTTGATGAGTGTTCCAACTGGAGCAGTGCGGTGCAAAGCCAAAAACTTATTAGTACTTGCACCCGCATCAATCATTTCGGCAATCCCTTGCTCCGAAAACTTCTTGCCACCGGGTGCATTCGGAACCGTAGTAGCAGCAGGCTTATTGGCTACTGGTTTATTTACAACTGCTTGGTCTTTAGGTTTTTCCTTCTCCTTCTCCTTCACAACTACATCACCAGCAGGGGCTTGTACCTGTACGGCTTTAGGTTTCAAGGTATCTTTTTTTGCTACTTTCGCTACAAAATTCGCTGGTTTTTCAACCACTAAAACTTGATCTACTTTCAGGGCATCGTTTGTTAGGCTGTTCCATTCTCTGATTTGCCAAACTTTTACATTGTATAGTTTTGCAACCGTAAATAAATTTTGTCCAGCAACTACCGCGTGTGTTTTTCCTTTGAGTGGACTTTTGGCTGGCGTTGCTTTTTTTGTAGCATCTGTTTTTGCTACTACTCCTTTTGCCGAATCAACCTGACTAACTTTCTCTGCCGAAGGATTTTCTTTCGGAGTTGCTTCGGGTACATCGACGATTTCGATTCCGTTTTCATCAACATTTTTCTTCTCAGAAACTTTGGTAGGAGCAGCAGGTATTATTTCTACAATCGGAGCCTTTGCAGGTGCTTTTTTCGCTTTCTTTGATTGAAGTGGTATTTCAATCACTTGGTCGAGAGCAATAGCCGACCCTTTTTTGAAAGAACTATTAGCTGCTAAAAAGTCTTTTTCTGAACAATCATATCTTTTCAAAATCGAATAAAGTGTTTCGCCTTTTTCAACTTTGTGTTGAACCAAAATTTTACCGTTTCTTTTTTCGATACCCAGCGAATCGATAGGGTTGCCGTAGGTACTCAGAAAGATAAGTACCAACGCTGTTGTGGAAAAAAACAATTTAAACATATAGGCCGAATTAAATTTTATAATGCACGAGAAAAAATTCTGAATACCCATCAAAATGCTTAATTTTTGCTGGTATTTGTTTCAATTTTATGCAAATTTAATGATTCTGTGACAGATTAACGCATATATTTTTTTTTTGGTGTAAATTCGCCCTCTTCAAGCAACAAAACCTATGAAAATTCTCGGTATAATTCCAGCAAGATTCGCTTCGAGTCGTTTTCCAGGAAAGCCATTGGCTGATATTGGCGGAAAAAGTATGATTCAGCGAGTATATGAACAGGCTCTGAAAGCAAAAAGTCTGAGTAAAGTTGTGGTAGCAACTGACGATGCTCGTATATTAGAACACGTATTGACATTTGGCGGAGAAGCGTATATGACTTCCGAAAACCACCCAAGCGGAACCGACCGCTGTTTTGAGGCTCTGCAAAAAGCAGGTGGCGGTAGTAAGTTTGACTATATTATCAATATTCAAGGCGATGAGCCTTATATCGACCCCGAAACCATTGACCAAATGGCAAAGCTGCTCGATTTTAAGACCGAAATTGCCACGGCTGTCAAGAAGATAACTGATTACGAAACACTTTTCGACCCCAATGTGGTGAAAGCTGTACTGACGATGCGTAAGCAATGTCTTTATTTTAGTCGCCAAACGGTACCGTATGTGCGTGGATTTGAACCCGAAACTTGGCTCGACCATGCCGATTTTTATAAACACATTGGTTTGTACGCCTATCGGAATGATGTCTTGGAGCAAATTTCGCATCTTCCTCCATCGCCACTCGAAAACACCGAAAAACTCGAACAGTTGCGTTGGCTCGGTTATGGATATAAAATTTATGCCACCATCACTAACTATGAAAGTATTGGCGTTGACACTCCCGAAGATTTAGAAAAGCTAAATAAAAGTCTTTTATGATTTTTTAAGAATTTATCAGGCAACAAAAAAGATAATATTCCGTTAAAGTAAAAATTAAAATTTAGTCATATTCAATTTAAACCATAACTTCCCTTTAGGACGGTTCGCCGTTGCAACTGGGGGTAATATAATTATGCGATATAATATTCTTTGGGCCGACGATGAAATTGATTTACTAAAACCATACATCATTTTTTTACAAGCAAAAGGCTACGACGTTACACCAGTACCGAGCGGAGCGGATGCACTTGATAAAGTTGAGTCTGAGCGATTCGATGTGGTGTTTTTAGATGAAATGATGCCCGGTATGACAGGCTTAGAAACTCTTTCTAAGATAAAACTCATCAAGCCTAATTTGCCAGTGGTTATGATTACGAAGTCGGAAGAAGAGCGTATCATGGAAGATGCCATCGGCTCGCAAATTGCCGATTATTTGATAAAGCCAATCAATCCGAACCAAATTTTACTTTCGGTTAAGAAAATTCTTGATAACAAACGCCTGATTTCGGAGAAAACAAATTTGGGTTATCAACAAGATTTCAGAAACTTGGCCATGCAATACAACGACCGTATCGGGCACGAAGAATGGTCGGAGATTTATAAAAAATTGATTTTCTGGGAGTTACAACTCGACAAGGCAGAAGATAAAAGTATGGAAGAGGTTTTCGGAATGCAAAAAGCCGAAGCAAACTCAAACTTCTGTAAATTTATTGAAGAAAACTACGAAGATTGGCTCTCTGACCCTAAGGCTGATAAACCGCTGCTTTCGCACCAGTTGATGAAGCAAAAGGTATTTCCTTTGGTAAAAAACGATTCGCCACTTTTCTTCGTATTGATTGATAACCTTCGCTACGACCAATGGAAAGTAATCGAAGAAGTAATCTCTGATTATTTTAATGTAGAAGAAGAAAGCGATTATTACGCAATCTTGCCAACGGCAACTTCGTATGCCCGAAATGCGATTTTTTCGGGAATGATGCCTTCTGATATGGCCAAATATCACCCAGATTTGTGGGTAAACGATGAAGGTGAAAACGAAGATGCTTTAAATAATAATGAAGCTGAGTTTTTGAAACGTCAGATTGAGAAAAGCCGCCAGAATATTAGTTTCTCGTATCATAAAATTCTGAATACGGCTCAAGGAAAAAGTTTGGTTGATAATTTCAATAACTTACTGAAAAACCAGTTGGTAGCTATTGTCTATAATTTTGTGGATATGCTTTCGCACTCTCGCACCGAGATGGGCATGATTAAAGAACTCGCCCCCGACGAGTCGGCTTATCGTTCAATCACAAAATCTTGGCTTGAACACTCTCCATTATTAGATTTATTGAAGAAAATTGCTGAGAAAAAAGGCCGTTTGGTTATCACGACCGACCACGGAATGATAAAAGTAAAACACCCGAAGCGTATCGTTGGTGATAGAAACGTGAATACCAACCTTAGATACAAGCAAGGTAAAAACCTGAATTTAGACGATAAAGCTGACCATATTTTGGTGGTACGTAAGCCCGAAACATTCATGTTGCCCAAACCGAATATTTCGACGGCGTACTTCTTTACGATGGAAGATTATTTCTTTGCTTACCCCAACAATTATAACCATTACGTAAGCCATTATCGTGATACATTCCAGCATGGTGGAATTTCAATCGAAGAGATGATTGTTCCTTTTGCGTATTTGACTGCCAAGTAGCTTAGTTTCAAATCACTTACACAACCAAATATGAAACAAAGAGTAATACTTTTGCTTATATTTAATTGCTTGATTATCAGTGTAATGGCCCAAAAGACAACCGAAAGGTATCTTGAAGACCAATATTCGTGGTATGTATCTCTCAGTTTGGGGAATCCTACGGGTAATTACCACAAAATTTTGAAAGAAGCGGATAATGCTGGCACAAAAGCAGGGATTGTGATAGGTGGCCTAATGAACCCATACAAAAGAAAAAAGGCTTCGACTGTTTTTTATGGATTTGAAGCGGGGTTTCAGTCAAACGGTAGAGATAAAGACTTTGTGAGTAATGCCTTAGGCGAATTTTATGTTGCTAATTATTCTTTTTGGCTGAATGGTGTGGCACGTTACCGACCGATTTTGTGGAGTTCAAAAATTAATCCGTATGCCGATGCGTTTTTTGGACCGAAAATTATTCGGACGGCTGTTGTGGAACAGTTCGGACAAGATGAAACTGAAATTTTGAAAGCAGTAAATAAATTGGTGCCAAATTATGGAGCAGGAGTGGGGCTGGGTATCAAGCTATCGGGGCAACTAAAAAACTCATATCTTGATATTGGCCTGTATTATCAACAAGCTGATGCTACCAGAATAGTGAAACCCAATAGTGTTGAGATTAATAGCTCGTACCTTACATCGTTTAAGCAAGTTTTGACCAGTACTAATCAGATTGTAGTAAAAATTGGTTTAACTGGATTTTTATAGAAACACATTTTATCTGTGCCATGAATAGGGTGGCACAGATAAAATGTGTCTTTTAGATTTGCACCCGCAAAATTTTAATGTCTTCGTTTATAAATTGTGTGTTTAATCTTTGTAAATCTTTGTAATTAAACACCTGTCCGTCGGCTCTTACTTGTCTAATCTTCTCAAAATCAAGTGTTTCAATTAACCAACCTTCTTTTTGAATATCACTTTTGCAAATGATTCCTTCTTCGGGAAGATTCTTATCTGGGGTTGTATAAAAAGCTCCAAAACCATAATTTACATCTACTGCAGGCGACCATTCTGCATTGCCAATCGTCTGTGAAACTGCTGCGAAACATTGATTTTCTAAAGCTCTTGCTCTGGCACCCACATGCACGCGTGTAGCCCCTCTGATAGTTTCGGTACAGCTTGGCGAAAGAATAAGCGATGCTCCAGCTTCGCACAAATACTGTGAACCAATCGGAAATTCAACATCATAGCATATCTGAATCCCAAAACTTCCCCAATCAGCTTCAAATACTGTCAATTGCTTTGGGCCTGAGTTAATTCCCCATTCTTCGTTTTCGAAACGAGTCATAAAAAACTTATCTTGGAAGCCAACTAAGCCTTTTTCAGTAAAAACGAAAGCACGATTGTAAATTTTATCAGCTTCGAGAACAGGGAAACTCGGGGCGATGATAGTCACTTGATACTTTCGGGCAAGTGTAGTAAAAGTTTCACAGAAATCGGCTTTGAGAGAATCAAGTTCACGAACTTGCCAACGAATATCGGCACGGATTTCATCAGAAAACAAACTCACCAACTCCATCGAGCCATATTCTGGAAAAAGCAATATTTCGGCATTTTGTCGAGCCGCTTTTGCTATCCACTGCTCAGTATGTAATCGCCAGTGGTCGAGACTTTTGTGCTGTGTAATCGGATACTGTGCTGCTGCTACTCTAATGCTGCTCATGCTTTGGTTATTTGCTTTGTCCAATAAATCATTTCTTTTTGTGTAGAATGTTGCTCTCCAATATCAAGCCAATCGAATTGAGATGTCAATGTGGGAGTCTGCTGATAACCCCGTTTTTTCCAAAATTCATCTAAAGGCTGGTAATCGGCAGGTCGTAATGGATGATTTTTTGGACGAACAACCGAACAAAAACTTGTAAGCTGACAACTCTCGAATTTTTTTGCATGAGTTTCTCTTTCATCAAAAAAACGATGTCCCAAACCAATGCCACGATATTCGGGCAGTAAAATGCTTTCACCAAAATAAAATACGCTTGAGAGGTCGATACCCGCATTTATGAATGGTTCTTGAACTTCGGGAGTTTCGTCGACTAATGGAATACAAGTAGTTGCTCCTACCATTTTATCGGCATCATAAACAGCGAATAAAAAGGCATGGGCCGAAGAAGAATAAACCTTGAGATACTCTTTTTCATAGGCAATACTTCCTTCATAAAGATATGGGAAGGCCCTAAAAACCGTAATACGGAGTTGTGCGAGGTCGTCGAAAACAGATGCAATTTCTGCACCTGTTTTTTTTATGTACGAAAGCTGAGTCATTTTTACGAAACCAACTTAATCCAAAGTGGGAGGTTATAATAAGTAGTTACACGAGTGATTAAACCATCTTTTACTTCCAAGAATGCACCAGCTGGTAATACATATTTTTGCCCGTGAGCTGCTGGCGAATCTTCATCTCCTTTTTTATAGATGCCATTCACTACAAATTCGGCTGCTACACGGTTATTAGTAGGTTCGCTTAAAAGCACTATTTCAGTGAGCGTTTCTTCATAACACTCGTCCATCATTTTCAAAAAGTCAGCAAATAATTCTTTCCCAATACGCTCTTCCCCCTGATTTGGTTGGTGCTTGATTTCGGGATGTACGAGAGCTAACATACCTTGCCAATCTTTGTTATTAAAACAATCGTAGTAATTTTTTACGGTATTTAAAGTGGTCATTTTTTTTAAAAATATTTATTATATGAACATTTAGTGATATTTTTATATTATTTCAATAATTCTTAAAAAAAGCTGGAGCTGTCATTGTTAAAGACTCAATAATAATACAAAGTATGTTTGTTAGTACTTATTTATTTAATAATTATAAGGTTTGTTGTTTATTGGCATAATTATTGATAAATTTAGTAATGTCATAACCATCATAAGTTATCTATTTTTAATTCTTACCCACAAGAAATAAGTTATTCTTTCTTGTCATTTCCTGTAATTTGCTGATAAAATTGTATTATTCTTATTGATAAGTCGCAAAATTACTTAATTTGTTGTACAATTCCTGTATTTTATTCTTCTTGTTTTGTAATATTCTCTCATAAGCATCTTTACGATGACATAAAATTTTATTTCGCGGTATAGTATTTGTCTTAAATCCATAGCGTTCGAAATTCCGTATGTGTGCTATAATAATTGTTATTGAGTTTATACTATAAAATTTATTTATGAGAAACTTCTATTTTAGAAAAACATTAATGCTATTAATGTTTATGCCTTTTTGGGCTTTACCCTCCCTTGCTCAGAAAGAAGTCAACAAATGGATTGATCAAGTAAAAAAGACAACTCCATTTTCACAAGAAAGTTTTGTTCGTTCAAGCAACGGATTAGTAGTTACTTCCGAGTTAAAAAAGGGAACAGTAATCAATGTTGATGTTTTAAAATTGCTTGATCTTTGGCAAAACCCACGCCCTGCTCTCGTACTGAATTTACCCGTTAATGGAAATGCCTTACCACTGACCGTGGAAATGGCTCAAATACGACTCACTACATCGGATTTCAAAGTTTCAGCAAGTAGTACATTTACTATAATACCCAAAAATGATGAAGGAGTCCATTACAGAGGTGTTGTGAAGGGCGATCCAGAGTCGTTGGTTGCATTAAGTATTTATAAAAATGAAGTTAGAGGTTTTATTATTGATAAAACAGGAAAATATGAAATTGGTAAAGTAAAGAAATCGATAACTGAGCACATTTTTTATAAAGTTGATGACTTAGTAGGAAGTTCCCCTTTTTCATGTAGTTCTGATAACCCATCTTTAAATAAAGGCCTTAGGTTAAATGAATCTAAATTGAGGGAAGCTGCCTCGACTGCTGGAGTCGGATGTAAAACGGTTTCGGTATATTTTGAATGTGATTATCAAATGTACTTAGATAATGGTGCTAGTGCTTCTAATGTGTCGAATTATGTAACTGCATTCTTTAATCAAGTTGCTACGATTTATCAAAATGAGAATATTGATATTCAAATTTCAGAGATTTTTGTGTGGTCTACTCCTGACCCATATCGTGGATTAAATTCTACTTCGAGTGTTCTTCAAGCATTTAATTCCAATAAAGGAGCAAATTTCAATGGAAATTTAGCACATTTTGTTACTACTAGAAATCTTGGAGGGGGAATTGCTTATGTTGGTACATTGTGTACAAAATCATTTGCCCATGCTGTAAGTATGGTTTTTAATACATATGCTACCTATCCAACTTATTCATGGACAGTAGAGTGTGTAACTCATGAAATAGGGCATAATATTGGCTCAAATCATACACAATGGTGTGGTTGGGTACGTCAAGATGGAACCACTGGGCCGATCGATAACTGTGTAGCACCTGAAGGTGGATGTGCTGCTACAGGAGCAACTCCAACGAACGGTGGAACAATTATGAGTTATTGCCACCTAACAAGCACTGGGATTAACTTTGCAAATGGTTTTGGACCACTTCCAGGAAATTTGATTCGTTCGAATGTTGCTAATGCGTCATGCCTGAGCATAACAAACACTTCTGCAGCTCCAACTGGACAGCAAACTTCAAATATTACAGATAATACAGCTACTTTATCATGGAATGCAGTTCCTAATGGTGGCAATTATTCGGTAGAGTACAAAAAAACAAGTGCCACAACTTGGACAACTCTTGGTAGTTTTACTACCACATCGACTGGTTTAAGTGGTCTTTCAGCCGGAACAGGTTATGATTGGCGAGTAAAATGTGATTGTTCGGGATATTCGACAACCACCTCTTTTAGTACTACAGGGAGTACAACGTGCTCAGCTCCAATTAATTTAACTAGTAGTAATGTTTCAAGTACTTCGGCGAATTTAACATGGGGAGCAGTAAGTGGAGCGGCCAATTATAC
>NZ_JBMLRC010000190.1:5022-8512 GCF_049241225.1 Emticicia sp. | reverse complement strand
GCCGAATGCTCAAAGCTGAAAGCCGTAAGCTCAAAAATTAAATTCTATTTTGTCCACTTTCTTAAGTACTTCATTGTTAAACACCTCCCCCATCTTTTTGTGGAAAATTAGCCAATACTTGTAGCATTTTATCCTATCATACTTTGGCATTGAGTATAATTGATTTCATCCAACTTTTTATCCATAAGGTACAAGTAATTGTACTATATTTATGAATAAACCTAGTAACAGATGAAGAAACTTCTTCTTGTATTTTTCCCTATCTTAATTTTATCTTCTTGCGGTAGCAGTGTGCCAGAAGAACTTAAAGCGGAAATCGCTCTATTACCAAATGAACTTGACTACAACATGGACGTAAAGCCTATTCTTTCGGATAAGTGCTTTGCTTGTCATGGCCCTGATAAAAAGAAACAAAAGGCTGGTTTACGCCTCGACCTCGCCGAAGCTGCTTACGGAGATTTGCCCGAAAATCCGGGCAAAGTAGCCATCGACCCCGGCGACCTCAGCGATAGCGAATTGGTGCGTCGTATTCTTACGTCGAATCCCAAAGAAATCATGCCTACGCCCGAATCTCACCTTTCTTTGAGTAATAAGGAAAAAGCTGTTTTAATCAAATGGATTAAAGACGGGGCTGAATACAAAGCTCATTGGGCATTTGAAAAACCCGAAAAACCTCGTGTGCCTTCGGTAGAAGCGGAAGATTGGGTAAAAAATGACATTGATAATTTTGTTTTAGCCAAACTCGAAGCCAAAAAACTCAAACCACAACCCGAAGCCGATAAAGAAACCTTGCTTCGTAGGGTGTATTTAGACCTCACAGGCTTACCGCCAAGCATTGCCGAAATAGATGCTTTTTTGGCTGATAAATCGCCTAATGCTTATGAAAAAGTGGTGGATAAATTACTCGCTTCGCAACACTATGGCGAAAAATTGGCTACCGATTGGATGGACGTGGCTCGCTTTGCCGATTCTCATGGCTATACGGTTGATAGGGTGCGAGATATGAGTCCGTTTCGGGATTGGGTTATCAAGGCTTTTAACCAAAATTTACCTTACGACCAATTTATCAAATATCAATTGGCTGGCGATTTGTTGCCCAATGCAACTTTAGACCAAAAAATTGCTACGGGTTTTTTGCGCAATCACCAACAAAACATGGAGGGAGGGATTGTTGAAGAAGAGTTTCGGGTAGAATACGTAGTGGACAGAACCAATACCCTTGGCACTGCATTTTTGGGCATGACCCTCGAATGCTCTAAATGCCACGACCATAAATATGACCCGCTTTCGCAGAAAAACTACTACCAATTGTTTAGTTTCTTCAATAATGTAAACGAAGCTGGACAAATCTCTTGGGACGATGCCCTGCCCGTGCCAACCTTGCAATTGCCTACCGCCCAACAACAAGCCATTGTCAAATATATCCAAACCAAACTCAACACAACGATTCAAAACAAAGCGTATCCTGCTAAAATCAATGCGGAGTTTAACCAATGGATTCGTAGCCAACAATACCAACAAGACTTAACCAACCAGCCCGATACCGTTGGCTTACAAGGATATTATACCTTCGATGATGCTTTGCTCAACCTTCGCAACAAAGCCCACAAACCCAAAATGGCCCGTGATGTGGGTGGCACCGATAAAGATAAAGCAACGTACATCGCAGGAAAAAAAGGCAAAGGACTTTGGATGGAAGGCGACCTTTGGTTTGATACCCAAGGCGTTGGAGCTTTTCATCGCTACGAACCTTTTACCGTGTCTATTTGGGTAAATATTCCGAAAGAACTCAAAGAAGGAGTCATCCTACATCGGGGTGTTTCGGGGCTTTTGTATGGTTTTAGAGGCTATCATTTGCAGGTAAAAAACAACAAACTCGAATTTAATTTGGCTCGCACCGCTCCCGATAATGCCATTATTGTACATACCCAAAACGATGTTCCCAAAAACCAATGGATTCATCTAGCCATTAGTTACGATGGTTCTTCGTCGGCCAAAGGAGCAAAAATTTATGTAAATGGCCAAGCAGCTCCGCTCAATGTCATCAATGATAACCTGACAAGAGATATTGTTTTCTTTGAGCATACCTACAAAGTACAACCAACTTTACAAGTGGGTGCTTGGGGCAGAGGTTTAGGATTTAAAAATGGAAAAGTGGACGAGCTAAAAGTATATAATCGCTTGGTGTCGCCTTACGAAATAGCTGTTTTAGCCGAAAAGGCTAGTTGGAACAACTTGCTAACCAAGCCTTTTACTATGCTCAACGAGGCAGAAAAAAATGCACTCAAAGGTTATTTTATATCAGCAAAATCGACGCTTGCCAAACAATGGTTGAAAGAAATCACCAGTTATCGTAAAGCTCAAAACGATAGTTCCGAAAAAATTCGGGAGTACATGGTCATGAAAGAAATGCCCAAACCCCGACAAGCCTATATTTTGGAAAGAGGTTTGTATGATAGTCATGGAGAAAAAGTTTTTCCAAATACCCCCGAAAGTATTTTACCATTTAAAGAAAAATTTGCTAAAAACCGCATTGGTTTAGCGGATTGGTTGGTGGACGACGAGCATCCACTTACGGCACGAGTAGCTGTAAATCGTTATTGGCAAATGCTTTTTGGTATAGGTATCGTCAAAACAACCGAAGATTTTGGCAACCAAGGAGAATTACCTGTCAACAAAGATTTACTCGATTATTTAGCGGTTGATTTCAGAGAAAACCAATGGAATGTAAAAGCTCTTTTGCGTAAAATTGTGCTTTCGGCAACGTATCGACAAAGCTCTAAAGCCAGTAAAGAATTATTGGCGCTCGACCCCGACAACCGATTGATGGCACGTGGCCCCGCCAATCGCCTTACCGCCGAAATGATAAGAGATAATGCACTGGTAGCAAGTGGTTTATTTAAAAATAAAATAGGAGGAAAAAGCATCAAACCTTATCAGCCCGAAGGACTTTGGGCCATCAATGGAGATACCTATTTGCCCGACTCGACAAACGATATTTATAAACGAAGCTTGTATATGCTTATCAAACGTTCTGTGCCACATCCTACTTTAGCCACGTTCGATGCCACAGCAAGGTCGTCATGTACCGTAAGGCGACAAAAAACGAGTACGCCATTGCAGGCTCTCACCTTGATGAACGACCCTACTTTTATTGAAGCGTGTAAAGTGATGGGGCAAAACATGGTAAAAGAAGGCAATACGCCAAGGGCATTAGTCAATGTTTTTAGAAAAATTACGGGTCGTAAACCGATTCCAGCAGAATTAGCCTTGCTTTTGCAACAGCAAAAAGCTTTATATCAAAAGTTTAAAGCAAATCCGAAAAAGAAAGACAGTTGGCTCAATACGGGACTTTATCCGATAGACCGCCGTTTAGACCAAGATTGGATAGCCACCAATACCATTGTAGCTAATACCATTCTCAACTCCGACGCATCTATTACTAAACGATAATCATCGGATTGCAGATTTGGGATTTTGGATTTCGGAA
>NZ_JBMLRC010000190.1:0-4922 GCF_049241225.1 Emticicia sp. | reverse complement strand
AATCCCAAATCCGATATAAAAAATCACTCATTCACAACTCACCAATTCACAATTAAACAGATGGCACATCAGCATGATGAGGAATTTCGCCTACAAGGAGGCGAGTTCGATGAACTCAATCGGAAATATGATAGAAGACGTTTTCTAACCAAAACCTCTTTAGGACTTGGTGCATTAGCCCTTGGCGGTTTGTGGGCAGGAACAGAGCTATTTGCCAATGCCAAAAAAAACAATACTGGTAGCCTCGAAGCAGATGTTTTGGCGGCATTACCGCATTTTGCTCCCAAAGCCAAACGAGTGGTGTATTTGTTTATGAGTGGCGGTCCTTCGCAGTTTGAAACGTTTGATTACAAACCCAAATTATACAATATGCTTGGGCAAGACCTGCCCGACTCGGTGCGAGGAAACCAACGTTTGACGGGGATGAGTGCCAGCCAAAGCCGTTTTCCGATTGCTCCTTCTTTATACAAATTCAATGCGCATGGACAAAACAATACCATGATTTCGGAATTGTTGCCCCATACCGCCAAAGTCGTAGATGAATTGTGTATCATCAAGTCGATGTACACCGAGCATATCAACCATGACCCAGCCATTACCTTTTTTCAAACAGGACACCAATTGCCCGGTCGGCCTTCGATTGGCTCTTGGGTGAGTTATGGGTTGGGTTCTGATAACCAAAATTTACCTTCATTCATTGTATTGGTTACGAAAAATGGAGGTGGACAACCATTATATTCTCGTCTTTGGGGGAACGGTTTTTTGCCAACCAAACACCAAGGTGTACAATTTAGAAATGGCAAAGACCCTGTTTTGTACCTCAACAATCCTGAAAATTACGACGGTGCCGACCGCCGTGAAATGCTCGATTATCTCAACAAACTCAACAGCCTGCAAGCCGATTATTATGGCGACCCCGAAGTAGATGCCAAATTGGCCCAATACGAAATGGCGTTTCGTATGCAAACGTCTATTCCAGAAGTAATGGACATGAGCGACGAACCCGACGAGGTGTTTGAATTGTATGGAAAAGATTCGAGAGAATCAGGGACTTTTGCAGCTAATTGCCTAATGGCGAGAAAATTACTGGAAAAAGATGTCAAATTTGTACAACTCTATCACCAAGATTGGGACCACCACGCTGCTTTGCCTAATGGTATTCAAAGCCAATGCCAAAAAGTTGACCAAGGCTGTGCAGCTCTCATTACTGACCTCAAACGCAGAGGTTTATTAGAAGATACCTTGGTGATTTGGGGCGGAGAATTTGGTAGAACGGTGTACTCACAAGGCAAACTTTCGCCTGAGAATTACGGACGTGACCATCACCCAAGAGCTTTTAGTATGTGGATGGCTGGTGCAGGTGTAAAAGCAGGTATCAGTTATGGCGAAACCGACGATTTTAGTTATAATATCGTCAAAGACCCTGTGCATGTACACGACTTTCAGGCTACTTTGATGCACTTGTTGGGCATAGACCATGAAAGATTTACCTTCAAAACACAAGGCCGTAGGTATCGACTAACTGACCTGAGTGGCAAAGTAGTAAAAGATATTTTAGCCTAAAACCAAACGTAACCTTTTTATAGACTATGAATTACAATAGAAGAAATTTTCTCAAAAATACAGGTTTAACGGCAGCCGTAGGAGCATTGGGCATGGGCCAACAACCTACTTTGGCTCATACCAGTAGTAAAGAACTTGTCATTGGACATAACGATTTTCGGTATAAAGTAGATAAAAACTGGGCTAAACTCACCGTCAATCGCACGCCTTTGTTCAATTGTCACGAAATGGTGCAAGACCAACAAGGCCGATTGATTATGGTTGGCGACCACGTAGCCAATAATATTTTGATTTTTGATAAATCTGGTAAGTTGTTGGACAACTGGACGTTAGCGTTTCCGGGGGCACATGGGTTGAGCTTGGCAAAAGAAGGTTCGGAAGATTTTTTACTAATTACCGATTGCGGTTGGTACCAAGACCGCAGTGGTCAATGGAAAAGCCAAGCAGGACAAGTCATCAAAACCGATACCAATGGCAAAGTAATTTTTACGATTGGTCATCCTCGAACCATTGGCGTTTACAAAGACAACGAGCCATTTATGCCCACCGAAACCGCCGTAGCTCCTAATGGCGATATTTATGTAGCCGATGGCTATGGCAGCGATTACATTATTCAATACAATAGCAAAGGGCAATATATTCGACATTTTGGAGGCAAACACAACGCCAATCCTGAGCATAATTTAGTCAATGCACATGGCGTTTCAATCGACCTACGTGACCCAAAAAATCCGAAAGTGGTTTGTTCGTCGAGAGAAGAAAATTGCTTTAAGTTTTTCACCCTTGATGGCAAATATTTATATAAAGTAGAATTGCCCGGAATGTATGTTTGTCGGGCAGTATTTCATCGAGAAAACCTCTACGCTGGCGTTTGTTGGAGTAAAGATAAAGAGGGCAAACAAAACTGGGGCGATTCGGGCTTTGTCACCATTTTAGATAAAAACAACCAAGTCGTTAGTAATCCCGGTGGCAATGCTCCTGTGTACCAAAATGGGAAGTTACAAACGGTATTTTCAATAGAAAATCCTATTTTTAGTCATGGTCATGATGTTTGCATCGACGAAGACGATAGCATTTATGTGTGCCAATGGAATGCCAACCACACAGCCCCAATCAAACTAATACGAACGGTATAAATATGAGTGCTAAATTTTGAGTAATGAGTTTTGAGTATAATTTTATGATTACTAATACTTTACCTCGTCAATCTATCAAATTTATTTTTTGAGTTTTCGGCTTTTAGCTATGGGCATTCAGCAAAAGCATATCTATCGTTACTAAAAAACAATTTATCACTCTTTGCCTTGTGCCTGTTGCCTTGTGCCTCAAATATAATTTAGCTCACTAACTTAATACAAATGATTTTATTGGATATTTTTTCTTACCTCGGACGAATGCACCCTTTGGTGGTGCATTTGCCGATTGGTTTTTTGGTACTCGCTGCTGTTTTCGACCTTTTAACCTATAAGTCTAACTATGCTTTTCTAAAACCTGCTGTGCCGCTTATTTTGCTTTTGGGAGGCATTTCGGCTACAATTGCTTGCGTAATGGGATGGTTTTTGTCGCAAACGGGCGATTACGACTATCTCATATTAAGAAATCACAAATATACAGGTATCAGTGTAGCAATAATTTCCTTTATTTTTTACGGCTTAAAAAGTACTTTTTCCCAAGCTATTTTTCAGCTTTCTGATAAAACATTTTCAGGCTTATTATTGGCACAAATGTGCCTATTGAGCTATGCAGGACATCAAGGCGGAAACCTTACGCATGGGGCTGATTACCTAAGTTTGAGCCAAATAACCCAAAAAGAAAAAGTACAAGTAAGCAGTTTGAGTCAAGCCAAAGTTTTTGAAGATTTGGTTTTACCAGTCTTAGAAAACAAATGCCAACAATGCCATCAGCAAGGCAAAAAGAAAGGCGATTTATTACTCGTAAATTATCAAGATTTACTGAAAGGAGGCAAAAATGGGCCAGCGATTGTACTAGGTTCTTCGGCAAAAAGTGAGCTATTCCGACGAGTAACCTTGCCTGCCGACCACAAAGAATTTATGCCAACCGACGGCAAACCCGCTTTAACATCCGAAGAAATAGCCTTGCTAAAATGGTGGTTAGATGAGGGAAAAGGAGCGGAAAATATTGGCTTTACGGCTGTGCCTCATCACGAAAAAATGACAGCTGTAGCCTCTGCTATTTTGGGTATTGCAGGAGCGGTTTTACCACAAGAAAACACATCCATACAAACTTTTACCAATCCAAACATTCCGAAGCAAGTGGATGAAAAGGCGTTGCAAAATGCCATTGCTGGAGGTTTTAATATTCGGTTGATGAACCATAATCCAGTAATGTTGGATGTGAGTTTTATAGATAAAAAAGCTACGCCAAACTTGGCATTGCTTGTGCCTTTGGCTAAAAATATTGTATGGTTAAACCTCAATCAATTAAACCTTTCCAACAACGTTGGCTCGTCGATTGCGTTGATGTCTAATCTCGAAAAATTACGTTTAGAAAAAAATAACATTAGCGATGGCATTGCCTCCGATTTGATTAGACTGCAGCACTTAAACTCCCTCAACCTCAACGAAACACAGGTAAGTGATGTGACAGTTACAGAATTGAAAAAATTGAAATCTTTACAACACTTATATGTTTGGAGAACCAAGGTTTTAGCAACTCAGCCTAATGATACCAATACCGAAAAGTTAAAAATTATCAGTAAATAACGTCAAGTATGTTACAAAATTCCCGATAGGTCTGTACTATTGGGATTTTTTTTTCTTACTTATTCCAACCTTTTTTATTGCAAGCGACTCTTTATTAAGAATCTGTTTAAAAATTATTTCTATACTATGAAAACTTTATTTTTCACCTTATGTCTATCGTTATTTATCCTGAGTTGTAAACAAGATAGTCAATCGATTATAACTCCTGAAAATATCGTTGGTACTTGGCTACCAACTTATGAAAAATTTGATGAGATAGAAAAGAAGTGGATTTCGATTAAAACAACATCCCCGCTACCCGGACTAAGTTTCGGAGCTGATAGCAGTTTCTCAATGTTGTATTCTCTTGGTTTTACAGAATATTGCTGTGGAATCATTGGCAATAAATACACCATCGAAGATAAGAAAATTAAATTTACGGATAGAATTACCTGTCCAAATGTAAAATGTGCACAAGATACAACTTGTGATGGCTGGACAATTAGAAAATTAGAAGGCGATATTCTCGAAATCAATCAGTGCCCCGATGGGATTTATCGCTTTAAAAGAACAATTTTGTTAGTTTCTAGAAAATCAAATTAAACAATCTTGAGATTTAAGTTTTTTTGTTAGGCAACAGGTTTTTTTGTTAGGCAA
>NZ_JBMLRC010000189.1:0-51530 GCF_049241225.1 Emticicia sp. | reverse complement strand
CTGCCACTGGTGAAATCAAAGCCAAGCCAAATGCCCCTATGCTGAATGCTTCCCCACAAACAATCACTATCGGACAATCATCAGTAATAACGGCAAGTGGTTGCAATGGTGTTATAAACTGGTCAAATGGCAGTTCTGTCAATCCATTAACTGTGAGTCCAATTCAAACAACAGGATATACAGCAATATGTACACAAAGTGGTTGCGAAAGTACAGTTTCGACTACAGCCATTGTTACAGTAAACACTAACGAACCTTGTGTAAGGCAAATAAGCCTTTCGAGCACTGCTGATGACTACTCGAGTGGTACACGCTTAAAACAAACAAATGCCTCGAATGGAAGCATTACTGCTGCTAATAGAATAAGCGGCACAGCAAAAGTAGCTTACGAATCAAAAGTCATAGAGCTCAAACCAGGATTTATAGCGGAAAATGGTACTGTTTTTAGTGCAAGAATTGGAGGATGTAATTAAAAAAAGAGGCTGTCTCAAAAGTTTTCTTCACAAAAGAATATTTGGATAGCATTTGACATCTCAATCTCCCTCTCCTCGCAGGAGGGGGAGACTTTTAGCCCTTCTCATATGAGGAGAAGGTCAGACCGCCGATGCGATTGGGATGAGGCGACCGACACTCGGTGATTTGCTGAATATTATTTGGTTGATTTTACTTTTAAGACAGCCTCAAGTTATTACTTTCCTAAAATTTATTTGCTTGTTAAAAAAATATAACAATGTTGAGAAAGAATATTAAATAATTTTATTAAAAAATTTTGCTAAATCGTTTTACCTACTTAACTTTACAAAACAAATTGAAATAATTCAATTTCCAGCTGATTACAGCTCAAAAAGACCTTTATATGTTCATTTTCTTGAAGGTTTTTATTTTTTATTTAATTGCTTAAACGTTTAATCATTTTCCATTTATTCTGTTTTCCCATTTCATTAAAATGATTTTCTATTAATACTTAATTTATTCAATATGGTCAATCAATATTTAACAGGAAGGATTTCGAGGATTCTTCTTCTATCAGCCCTCTCTACTTTGACGGTGTCCTTTGCCACAACGAGTGCAACTGCAAAGGATAAAGTCGTCAAAGTACAAGAAAGAAATATCAAAGGTAAAGTGTCAGACCAAGGAGGCGGAACATTGCCCGGCGTGAGTATCACAGTAAAAGGTACAACTACCGGAACAACTACTGACTCCAATGGAGAATTTACAATAAAAGTTCCAAACGAAAAATCAGTTTTGGTTGTAAGTTATGTTGGTTATTTAACGCAAGAAATTACGGTTGGAAATCAAAACTCAATCACCGTAGTAATGCAAGAAGATACAAAGACCTTGGAAGAAGTAGTGGTAGTAGGCTACGGTGAACAGAGAAAAGAAACACTAACTGGTTCGGTAGTGAGTGTCGATGATAAGGTATTCAAAAACAGGGGCCCCATTGCAAACCCAATGCAAGCATTGCAAGGACAGGTTCCCGGTGTAGTTGTAACTCGAAACTCGGCTCAACCCGGTCGTGAAAACTGGAACTTCCAAGTCAGAGGTGCTTCCTCGACCAATAATACTGAACCTTTGATTATTATTGATGGAGTGCCAGTACCCCAAGCCAACGCCTTAAACTCAATTAATCCAAATGATATTGACAATATATCTTTCCTTAAAGATGCAGCAGCGTCTATTTATGGTTCAAGAGCAGCTGGTGGTGTGGTATTAATTACTACTAAACGTGCTAAATCTGGGAAACCTACCATTGAGTATAGCACAGCTTTTTCTCAGAAAGTTCTTGGGCTTCAACCAAAATTGTTAACAGTAGATGAGTGGTGGCCATTTATTAGAGAAGCCAGAACAAATGATGGTTTTGCCCAAACCGACCTTTGGCTGAACCTAACTAATGTCATGGAAAAAGCATTAAAAGATAACAAAACTGTAATTACCCCTGCCGAATATGTGGCCTATGGTACTCCTGGTGCAGCACTTTTTGGGGATGTTAGAGATTTTCCTTTTTTCAGAGAATCAATGCAGGATATTCTTTGGGGTAATGCCAATTCGATGGAACATCAATTGAGTGTATCGTCAAGAACAGACAAGGCCGGTTATAGAATTTCGTTAGGTTATTTGAATGATGGTAGCCTATTGCAGTACGGAAATAACTCTAACAAAAGATATAATTTCAGATTGACACACGACTATAACTTTTCTTCTAAGTTAAAAATGGGAACAAATCTCTCATTAGAGAGAAATGATATTATTCAACCAACTCTTTTGGGCAATGTATTAAATAATGGTATTCAACAAGGCTTACCTGCTTTCAATGCCAAGGGCGATGCATATTTGTGGGGTTCGGGTATTCAGAATGCTTCACAGGCATCGATTGCTAAATTTGGTGGTGACAACAAGGAGTTAAACACTCGTATCAACGTAAATACTAATCTTAGTTATGAAGTTATACCATCACTTAAATTGGTGGGAACAGTTGGATATTATTTATTGAATACTGATTACCGAACTTTTGAAAATAATATTCCATTTTATAATTATGACGGTAGCTTATTGTTATCGACACTTCCAACACGAAGCTCTTATCAGCGTGCGAATAAGCAAGAGGCGTACTACAATGCAAGTGCCTACGCAGAGTATGCTAAAAAGTTTAATTCTATTCACGATTTTAGATTAACTGCAGGTCTTCAATATGAGCGAAACGAGTACAACAGATTTTTCTCAAGAACATTGGATGTAGTTCCGAATGTTCCGAATTCATTATCATTAAGTACCGGAGACCCTACCACAAAAACTATTGGTGAAGCCCAAAATCATTATGCAATTGGTGGTTATTTCAGTAGATTGAATTACTCACTCAATGATAAATATTTATTTGAAGCAAATTTCAGATATGATGGTTCATCAAAATTTGATGCGGACAACCGCTGGCAAGGATTTTATGGTGCATCAGTAGGGTGGAGAATCAAACAAGAAAGTTTCCTACGTGATGTAAAGGCTATTGATGAATTAAAACTCAGACTTTCTTATGGTAAAGTCGGTAATCAAAATGGTATCGGCCTGTACGATTATATCCAGTTTTTAAATTTGAATTTCTCGCCAGGTGCAACATCGAGTGGCTTCCCGATTCTTGGTTCAAGTCCAGTAGTTAGGGTTGCACCAAACGGTACACTCGTGGCCCTTGATAGAACATGGGAAACCGTAATCAACCAAAATATTGGTCTCGATTTTGCTTTCTTGAACAACCGTTTAGTGGGCTCTTTTGATGCCTACATAAAAAACAACAACAACATGCTGATAAGTCGCACGTACTCAAGTTTACTGGGTGCTAATGCTCCAGATGGCAACAACGGAGTCCTACAAACAAAAGGATGGGAGAGTGCTTTACAGTGGAGAGATAAAATTGGAAGTTTCAACTACAGAATCGGCGGAAATATCTCAGACAATAACAATAACCTTGTTTCTTTTGGCGGACAAACCATCATTAGTTCAGCAAATAGAGGCTTAAATAGTGGGGTGGAAGGCCATCCGATTAACTCATACTTTGGCTTGGTTTATGATGGCCGAATCCAAAGCCAAGAGCAATTAGATGCCTATCGTAAGTTTATCACAGGAAATAATATTGGTATACCGAGTGGTGCTGCCACCGCTCAGGCAAATGCACGCCTCGCCATTGGTGATAATATGTATAAAGATATAAATGGAGATGGTAGGATTACCTTCCCTGAGGATGCTGTAAATTTAGGTTCGGATAACCCTCGATACATTTACTCATTCAACGGTGGATTCGACTGGAAAGGATTTGACTTTAATGTAATTTTTCAAGGTGTTGCTAAGAGAGAATTAATCAGAGACGGAAACTGGCGTTTACCAGCACAGACTATTTTCCAAGCCCAGAATGCAGCATTTTTGGGTCAAACATGGAGTAGTACAAATACCGATGCCTATTACCCAAGACTCTCCACTACCGGAACGATCAACAATTACAATTATTTCCCTTCTTCATTTGTAGTCGAAAATGCTGCGTATATCCGCTTGAAAAACTTAGTTGTGGGCTATACGATACCATCGGCACTGACTCAGAGACTGCACATATCAAGACTGAGAGTATATTTTTCTGGCAGTGATTTGTGGGAAAGAAGTAAAATCAAGGATGGCTGGGATCCCGAAGCTACCAGAAGTGTAGCAAACACTGGCGATGCAGAAAACAACAATGTTTCTACTTTTAGCCAACGATTCCCTTTTTACCGTTATATGACCTTTGGTTTAAATCTTACATTCTAATAATTTAATTCAACATTGAAATGAAAAATAAATATATAAAAATAGTTGTTGCAGCACTTGGATTAAATCTATTCGGACTATCGAGCTGTAATGATTTACTCGATATGAAGCCACTCAATGAGATTTCGGATGCTTCATATTGGCAAAACGCTGACCAATTCAAATTGGCGGCAAATGAGTTCTATACCTACTTGTACACTTTCACTGATATGATAGGTAATACTCCTCACGCCGATTTAAGGAGTGATTTATTGTATTCGAGGGATGGAGCAAACCCGTTCAGTAACGGAACAAATACGATACCAAATACAGATGGTAACTGGACCACAGCTTTCCGTAGAATCCGAGCGATTAATTTCTTTTTAGAAAAAGCTGAGGCTTACCCCAAGCCAGATGAAATTAAAAGTTTAGTAGCCGAAGCAAAATTTTTTAGGGCGTATGTTTATTTCGATTTGTTTCAATTACACGGAGGAGTGCCAATTCTAAAAAATGTGGTTACGGTTGATTCAGAGGCATTATCAAGCCCTAGGGCTACTCGTGAAGAAACAATTAACTTTATTATTTCAGATTTAGAAAGTGCCATTCCAGACCTACGTGTTGAAAGCTCTATTACAGCAGCTGACAAAGGCAGAATTAGCAAAGGAGCCGCACAAGGTTTTTTAGGAAGAGTTGCACTTTATGAAGGCACATGGCAGAAATTTAGAAACGGAAATTCGGCCAACAATTTCTTGGATAAAGCCATAGCCAATTCAAAAGCAGTGATTGATAGCCGTGAGTATCAACTATTTGCACCAGCAGCATTAGGAGACTCTGCTCAGAAATATATGTTTATTCTTGAGAATCAACAATCGAACCCAGCAAATATCACAAAAGCAGCCAACCGAGAGTATATTTTAGCCAATAGATATGACTTTAATTTGCGTCAGATACGCTCAAATATCACGCACGCTGCTCTGAATAACGTTATTTGGCCAACAAAAAAACTGGCGGATATGTACTTATGCCAAGATGGCTTGCCTATCAACAAATCACCATTGTTTAGAGGATATGCCACAACAACATCAGAGTTTCAAAACCGCGATAATCGTATGCGTTATACACTTTTAATGGATGGTGTCTTTCGTTTCTCAAATGAAAACCCAGGTGCAAGAACTACATGGAGAGGTGATGCAGCCGATAATGCTGGCTCAGAAGGAAGACACAATTCAGCATCTAATAGTGGATATGCCAATCAGAAATGGTGTACAGAAAGACGTTTAGTAGATAATGAAGAAGCCTATGACTACCCAGTGATTAGATACGCGGAAGTTTTATTGACATATGCTGAAGCAGTATTTGAAAGAAATGGGGCTATCTCAGATACTGACCTCGATATTTCGATCAATTTAGTAAGAAATCGTGTAAACAAGACCATGCCTAAATTGAGCAATGCCTTAGTTAGTAATAACGGACTTTCGATGAGAGAAGAAATCCGTAGAGAACGTACTCTTGAACTATACTTAGAAAGTTTCAGATTAGATGACCTCAAACGCTGGAAAACTGCCGAGATTGAGATGCCAAAGCCAATTCAAGGAATTACTTGGAGAGGAACAGAGTATGAGAGAAGATGGAGTGGCCTTGGAAACAGACTAATTGGAAATGTCTTTACTCTTGAGTCATCTCGTAAATGGGAAGAGAAAAACTATCTTTTACCTATTCCGACTCAGGAAATAAATCTGAACAAAAATTTAACACAAACAACAGGTTGGTAAATTGATATAAGTTAATAAAAGGTGTATTCGTAAAGACGCTTTTAGCGTCTTTACCTTTCAATTTTTGGGGGCAGTTCAGATAGAAGTATAGGCATTTTTTTTGAATCATTAAGAACTTTCCATCTTCTTCTCGCTGCAGAAATATTCAAAGCACTAACCTTCACTATAAGAATTTCTTATTACAAACCTTCCAAATACATCCATGAAAAAGAATCTCTTATTTGCTACTTTATTTTTAAGCTTTAATACCATCTTTGCACAAGACTTCGTCAATAAAAGCCTACAATATTCAACAGGTCAAGTAGAAAAGGCACTCGCTCTGATTCCTGATAAATCAAAGGATATTCCAAGAAATATTAATAGCACTACAACCAAATGGCGGTATGTTGATTTTAGAGATTGGACCTCTGGTTTCTGGGGCGGAACACTCTGGTATCTGTTTGAGTTTTCAAAGGATGAAAAACTAAAAAATGAAGCAGATCATTTTTCTCGTTTACTTACTCCATTAGCTTATGAAAAGGCTTTTGATCATGATTTAGGCTTTCAGATATTTTGTAGTTTAGGCAATGGATACCGAATCACCAAAAACCCCGATTATAAAAAGATAATATTGGCCGCTGCCGACACACTAGCAACACTTTACAATCCGAAAGTCGGAACCATACTTTCATGGCCAAGAAATGTAGCAAAATATGGTGGGCATAATACGATCATCGACAACATGATAAATCTTGAGCTTCTATTTTGGGCTTCAAAAAATGGTGGGAATAAGAAATTATATCAAATTGCGGATAAACATGCCGAAACAACTATGAAGAACCATTTCAGACCAGATTTTAGTTCGTATCATGTGGTAGTGTATGATACACTGACTGGAAAAAAAATTATTGGTCAAACTCATCAAGGTTATGCCGATAATAGCATGTGGGCAAGAGGACAATCCTGGGCAATTTATGGCTATACAATGGTGTATCGAGAAACTAAAAAGGCAAAATATTTAGATTTTGCTCAAAAAGTAACAGATATTTACCTAAAAAGACTGCCCAAAGATTTAATTCCATATTGGGACTTCGACGCCCCAAATATTCCGAATGCCCCTCGTGATGCCTCTGCCGCAGCAATTACAGCTTCTGCACTTTTAGATTTATCGAAAATGATTCCAAACAAAGCCAAGGCAGCTAAATATTACACGACTGCTGTAAAAATCTTAGAGGAATTATCAAGCGAACGATACCAAAGCAGAGCTACAAACTCAGCTATTTTACTCCATTCTACTGGCCACCATCCGAATGGTACCGAAATAGATGCCTCGATAAATTACGCAGATTATTACTATCTTGAAGCATTGATAAAGCTAAAACGTATAAACAAACTATAATATCGAAAAAAAACGTTAAATTTGGCAGCAAAAACCTATTATGCTTTGAAAAAGAAAAAGTCAATTGTCGATGTTGCAAAAGAGCTGAATGTATCAACAGCCACGTTATCGTTTGTTTTAAACGGAAGAGGTAGAGAAAAAAGAATCAGTGAGGAGTTAATTAAGCGAATCGAAGAATATATAGAAGCAACGGGCTACAAACCCAATTTTTTTGGAAAAAGCCTTCGCACTGGCAAAAGCCAAACTATATGTATGATTGTGGAAGATATTGCTGACCCTTTCTTCTCGGAGGTAGCCAGTGGCATTGAAAAGAAAGCTTTTGAAGCTGGCTACAAACTGGTCGTTTCTAGCTGTAACAATGAGCCAGAAAAAATCAGGGAAGTCATTACACTAATGTCAGACAGAAACGTTGATGGCTTCATTATTGCCCCAACCATACAAATTGAGGATTTAATCCTAAAACTTCAAGAAGAAGGCAAGCCTTTGATTCTATTTGATCGATACCTGCCTGAAATCGAGACATTCAACGTGATCGTTGATAATGAATATGGCTCATATAAAGCAACTGAGCATTTGTTCGACAACGGGTTTAAAAACATTGCTTTTATCACCCTCGAATCCGAACAAACCCAAATGCAAGGTCGCTTAAAAGGCTATCTAAAATTTATCGAAGAAAACGAATCAGCCAGTAAAGTACTGCAAATAAAATATGAATTACAATATGAGCAGATTACTAGAAAGATAAAAACATTTTTGAAAGATAATCCCGAGATTGATGCTATTCTGTTTGGAACAAACTACCTGACCGTAGGCGGAATTAAAGCATTGAAACTCTTAGGTACGATGGGTAATAAAATAGGTTATGTCAGTTTCGATGACCATTTTTACTATGAGCTTTTCACACCTTCAATCACGGCCGTTTCACAACCAATCGAATTGTTATCCTCAACGATTATCAATAATATGTTAGATATGCTTGATACCACTAAAAAAACACAGAAGAAAAAAGAAACGATAATTTTACCCGTTTCATTAATTATCAGACAATCGTCCATACCCAAATAATTTTTTTGCTATGTTGCTAAATCGATTAATCATTTATGTAATTATAATAATAAATGTGTTTGTTTCAATTTCGGTTGAGGCACAAATAAAACGCATTGTACAATCGCCCGATGGGAATTTCCAGGCTGTCTTTCACCAAAATTTTGAAGAAAATAAAGCTCCGAGATTTAGTTATGAAGTTTTTTATAAAAATCAGCCGATAGTTTTAAAATCAGAAATTGATGTAAAAATCAATAGCTTGCTTTCGGATATTGCCATGGCAAGACCCACCAACACTCGCCCAAGATGGTTTGATAATTTGGTTTATTTATCAGAAAACACCACTTCAAAAGATACTACGTGGAAACCACTTTTCGGAGCAAATGAAAGCATAAGAAATAATTATAACGAAACAATCATCACTTACAAAAACGAAGTTAGACCAGATATAACCGTTCAATTCATTTTCAGGGCATCAAACGAAGGAATCGCTTTTCGTTATTATTTCCCAGAAAATGGAGAGGGAACGTATTATTCAATAGAATCAGAAAATACAGAATTTAAGTTTCCAACAAATACAAAAATTTGGCATACAAACCATGCCCAAGGGAAATACGCTAAAATAGGTGTCAATGAATTGAACGAAGAAACCGAAAGACCTTTGGTATTTGAGTTAGCCAATGGTATAAAAGGCTGCATAGGAGAAGCGGCCATGATAGATTATTCACGGACAAAATTTAAGTTCAAATCCGAGAACACGCTCACTACAAGTTTATATGATAAAGTAGATGCTATCACCGAATTCGGTACACCATGGCGTGTAATCATGGCAGCCGAAAAAGAAACTAAGCTGATAGAAAATAATTTTATCTTTCTTAACTTAAATAATCCATCAAATTTCAAATATACTTCTTGGATTCAACCGGGTAAAATTATTCGAGAGACTACCCTGACCACCAAAGGAGGCAAGGCCTGCATTGATTTTGCCAAAGCACATAATTTACAGTACATCTTGTTTGATTGGAAATGGTACGGACCAGCATTTTCATTCAAATCAGATGCTCGTCAAGTGGTTATTAAAGACTTGGACATGCAGGAAGTGATAAGATACGGAAACGAAAAGGGCATTGGAGTTTGGGTTTATGTAAATCAACAAGCATTACTCAAGCAAGCAGACCAGATTTTTCCACTCTACAAAGAATGGGGAATCAAGGGCGTTAAGTTTGGTTTTGTGCAGGTAGGCTCACATCGATGGACAACCTGGCTTCATGAGATGGTTCAAAAGTGTGCGGACAATCAATTGATGGTGAATATCCATGACGAATATCGGCCAACTGGCGAACAACGTTTCTGGCCTAACCTCATGACAGCGGAAGGAATCAGAGGTAATGAGGAGTTTCCTGATGGTACTCACAATACGGTTTTGCCATTTACTCGTGGTTTGGTTGGTCCAGCAGATTACACCATTTGCTATTATGATAAACGCCTAAAAACTACCCACGGTCATCAATTGGCTATGTCGGTAGTCAATTACAGCCCTCTACAAACACTCTTTTGGTATGATACACCATCAAAATATCAGGGAGAGGCAGAGATTGAGTTTTTTGAAAAAGTTCATACAACATGGGACGAAACCAAAATTATTGATGGAAAAATTGGTGAATACATCATTACGGCACGTCGTAAAGGCAATGAATGGTTTATTGGAGCAATTAATAATGACAAAGCACGAGAAATTGAAATTACTTTGGATTTCTTAGATAAAGATAAGGTTTACGATGGTAAAATATTTTATGATGATGAAAAGCTAACTACCAAAACCAAAGTAGCTATCAGCCAACAAAAATTTAGTTCGACTTCTCATCTAAAAATTTCATTAGTACCCAACGGCGGCACAAGCATTTGGTTAAACAAAAACTGAACTTTTACAAAATTATGCACAGTTCAAATAAACATATAGGAGTAGATATTGGAGGGTCACATATTACCTCAGCGTTGATTAATTCCGAAAACGGAAAAGTAGATTTTGGTTCTATGCAGCGGGTTCATGTCAATTCGCACGATTGTGCCGATAACATCCTTGCACAGTGGACTTCGGCAATCGAAAACACGATAGGCTCAGACTTTAGCAAACTTTCAAAAATCGGGATTGCTATGCCCGGCCCGTTTGACTATGAAACTGGCGTTTGTCTGATGCAAAATGTCAATAAATATGAAAGTCTATATGGATTAAACATCAAAAAATCTTTGGCTGAAAGATTAGAAATTGAATCGGAGAAAATTCAATTTAAAAATGATGCTGAGGCATATTTGGCAGGTGAAATGACTTCGGGTGCTGGAGTTGGATACAAAAAAAGCATTGGTCTTACTATCGGAACAGGATTAGGTACTGCCATCTATGAGAACGGTAAAGCCAAAGATTTAGGTTTAGGGTTCACCTATAAATTCGAGTCAGGAGTAATCGAAGAATATGTTTCTACACGATGGTTTTTGGCCAGATATGAAGAATTAACCAATACAAAACTCGATGGCGTAAAAGCAATTTCCTCAATTTATGATTCGGATAAATACGCCAAACAAGTATATGACGAGTTTTCTAGGCATTTAACCTATTTTATCAATGAGTTTATTTCTATTTTTTATCCAGAAGTAATCGTTATTGGCGGAAATATCGCCAATTCATTTCATATCTTCTACCCAAGTATTCAAGAGTTTTTAGACAATCATTATCCAGGTATCAAAGTAGTTAAATCCAAATTAGGCGAACAAGCGGCCCTAATCGGAGCTATTAATCCTTAATAAATATGAAGCAAAAAATCGCTTTTACCGAAAAAAAATACCTTACAACGCTCATTTTCGTCACCTCACTTTTTATGTTGTGGGGAATAGCCATAACGATGGGAGATGTGCTAAATCGGCATTTTCAGAATGTATTAAATGTTTCAAAGTCAGAATCTGGATTGGTTCAATTTTCGATTTTTGGGGCATACGCCGTTATGGGTATTCCGGCGGGGCTATTCATGAAACGTTTTGGCTACAAAAATGGTGTAATGTTAGGGTTGATTCTCTACGCAATCGGGGCTTTACTCTTTGTGCCTGCCTCCAATGCGGCCTCATTTATGTTTTTCCGAGTAGCATTATTTATTCTGGCTTGTGGTTTGGCAACACTCGAAACCGTAGCTCATCCCTTTGTTGCTGTATTGGGCGATGAGCGAACATCCGACAAACGAATAAACTTTGCCCAATCGTTTAATGGTCTTGGAGCGGTTATCGGGCCATTGATTGGCGGATTCTTTATCTTAAAATCCGGTTCAAATGATGGCGACTTATCTTCGGTAAAAATATTATATTCGATAATCGGTATAGTGATTTTATTGATCGCTTTGGCATTTTACTTCGTAAAAGTGCCTACTCTGAATGAGTCACACGGAATTGATTCTTCCGAACACTTACCCGAAAATACGCTGCCTCTTTTCAAGCGAAGACATTTTATTTGGGCTATATTAGCACAGTTTTTCAATGTAGCTGCACAAGGTGGCACGTGGGCATTTTTTATTAATTATGGTGTAGAAAAAATGGCTTTGCCAGAATCTTCGGCTGCTTATTACTTTTCATTAAGCATGGTTATGATGATGCTTGGGCGTTTTGTAGGTACATATCTCATGAACTTTATTGCACCCAATAAGCTATTGGCAAGCTTTGCATTAGCAAATATCTTAATGTGCATAATCATTGCTCAAAGCTTCGGTTGGGTTTCTTTTGTTGCCCTTATTTCTCTAAATTTCTTTTTCAGTATTATGTTTCCAACGATTTTTAGTTTAGGATTAAAAGGCCTTGGAACGCAAACTCAACAAGGAGCCTCATACTTAGTAATGGGCGTTGTTGGCGGAGCCGTGTTTCCTCCATTAATGGGAAAGATAGCTAATCATGATGTTGCCTCAGCCTATTATCTACCTATTTTATGCTATGTAATAATTTTTCTATTCGGATTTAAATTTTATCGTTCAAAATAATAATATTCAAAATTCTAACTAATGAATGTACGCGTAATTATAGTCTTATTGCTGAGCCTGGGTAATCAGTTAATGGCTCAGCATAAACCCCATCCTTATTTATTTTACACACCCGAAAGCATCGCTGATGTAAAGAAACGCTTGGAGAACGACACGCTCTTGAATAAAGCATGGGTTAATATGCTACAATCTGCCAACAAAGCCTTAGAAGGAAAAAAAGGAAATCCTGAGATACTTACACTGGCATATTGCATGACAGGCGAGGTGAAATATGCAGAAAGAGCCAAAGAATTACTTTTTGATTGGATAAATAAAGATAAATGGGATGGACTTGACGACCGCACACCTCGTTGGAATTCGGGCTTAGGTACTGCACGTGGGTGTTTTCAGACGGCTATTATCTATGACGGAATTTACAATTATCTTACAAAAGAAGAAAGAAAAAAAATTGTTGAAGCAATAAATAAATTAGGTATTGAACCAGCTCTGAATGACTGGATGTCTACCAATAAACGCATTCATTCCTTAAATTCTATGGGGCACAATTGGTGGTCTGCGGTTGTTTTTGAGGCAGGAATTGCCTCGTTGGCAATCATGACCGAAGATGAGCAGGCAAAAACTCGCATTGAAGAAATAATGCAAGCCAGCCGAGAATGGTTCAGTTTTTCGGGGAGCATCCTAGAAAATAAACCTTCTTCGTTTGACTCGAATGGCGGGTTTTACGAAAGCGTAAATTATGCAAACTTTGGTGTTTCAGAGTACCTTATGTTTAGGTTGGCTTACACAAATGCCCTTAAGCCAATCTCCATGCCCTATGATAATCTTTTACAAAAAACCGTTGATTGGTTTATACATACTTCGTACCCAAATTCCAAACGATTGATGTCATTGAACTTTGGCGATTCTAACGATTTTTCAAATGGTGAGCGAGTGACAAAACTAATGCTTGCTCTCGGTTTAGGTAAAAATTATTACCAATGGTATCTAAATGAAATTGGCCTGAGTGAAGGACGTGAAGATTTGAATATCAATACACCACTGGGATTTTTATACCATCCTAAATTCGAGCAAATAAAAGCATCGAATCCGCTACCTAATGCAGCAATGTATAAAGACATGGGCTGGGCAACTTTTAGAGATTCTTGGAAAAAGGACGCTACATTACTGGGCGTCAAGAGTGGTTATACTTGGAATCACGCTCATGCTGATGCAGGTTCGTTTGTGCTATATCATAAGGGCCAATATCTACTCATTGATGGTGGCGATGTTAGTTACGGTTTACCAGAATATAGCTCGTATTTTGTGAGAAGCGAAGCTCACAATGTGCTACTATTTAATGGTACTGCCCAAGACCCACAAGACCAATATCATGCCGTAAAAAACCCGGGTAGTTTACATCACCTCATTGATGCCAACAATCTGAAATACGTATTGGCCGATGCCACTGGCCCTACTTCAAGGAATTTCTTGAGGAATTATCGAAATTTCCTCTGGCTTGACAAGGTAATTTTAATTCTCGACGATGTGAAAACCTACGAAACTGGCAAGTTTGATTTTCTTTTACATTTTCAAGAAAAAGCTCTAAAAAAAGGACCAGATCTGGAAATCTCAAATAATGATGCCTCTATTTTGTTTAGACCGCTCTTTCCCGAAACTTTACCCCTGGGGTATCCACACGACTTTCCAGAAAAAATGAAACTAGAAGAAAGACAAGGTATAAAAGACCGAAATGCTAAAGTAAAAATTCCGTATTTTGCTTTATCACCTGCCGAAAAATCTCGACAAGAAAAGTTTCTCAACGCAATTATCTTACTCGATGATTCAAATAAAGCAGTAGAAACCTTTGTGGGTTCATCGGGAGCGAATGGCACCGCCGCCCGAACTAACTTACCGATCATCGAAAAACTAAGTGGTGAAAACTATATCGGAGTCAGAATCAAACAAAATGGAAAAATAACCGATGTATTCCTAAATCTGTTAGCTGATGGGAGACTCATGCACCGGAACTCAAATATCATAATCAATGGTTGGGAAACAGATGCCTACATACTATCGGTTACATACCCAGAAAATACCACTATGGGCTCGCTCGAAAACGTAAATTCTTTTTTTGTAAGTAATGGAAGCTATCTTCGGAAGAACGAAAAAGTGTATTTTAGCTCACTCTCCAAAGTTTTCATGAACGTTGTGTTTACAAATCAGGCAGTAGAAATAGAGGCAAACGGACAACCAATCACAAATATTTCAATGGATATCAATAAAAAACCAACGAAACTCGTGATTAATAAATCAGAAAAAAACATCAATTATAAAAATAATACTCTCCAGTTTAATTTAGAAAATTAATTTTAATTGAAACTTTAATGCAATGAATACATCAAAAGACACAAGCAAATTAGCTATTTTTGAACAAATAAAAACATACATTAACAACCAAGGTTTTACAATAGCTAATGCCGATGATTCGCGTCCGTGGGGAGGTTTTTTAGTGATTGATGAAACACAAGCACCATTATTCATCGAAACTTTTTTTCCTCAATTCTCAATAGCTGATTTTGCGGGATTTGAAAAACTAAGTCCTAAAATATTATTGGTTGCCCCCAATACTCGCCTTTCTTGGCAATATCATTTTAGGCGTTCAGAAATCTGGACAGTGATAGCAGGAAATGCTGCAATTGTAAGAAGCGAGACGGATGAAGAAAACACACAAGAATCACTACCATTGGGCTCCACCATAAGCTTAAAACAAGGTGAAAGACACCGTTTGGTGGGTGTAGATGAGTGGGGAATTATTGCAGAAATCTGGCAACACACCGACCCGCAAAATCCTTCAGACGAAGATGATATCGTTAGGGTGCAAGATGATTTTGGTAGATAAGCAACGGCTCCTGAAAAAAATAATAATTGATTTAGGGAGATTCGTCAATCCCCTAAATCAACTTTACAACAGCACAAAAGCTTTCTAAGCTCGTAAACCTGACAAAATATTGCAAGAATAGGGCATTAAATTATCATTTCGAGCGATACTTTTATTCTACTTTTGTCATATATTTATATACTTTGGTATTTTTTCAAGTTTAAAGCCTCGTGAATTTCAAATCTCTACCCGATGACATTCTCCTTTTGCACCTTCGCATGGGTGAAGAAATGGCATTTCATGAGATATATTTACGCTATTGGCAAAAGCTCTATGGAATTGCCAATAATAAAACTCGCTCCACTAAAATTGCCGAGGAAATTACCCAAGATGTGTTTCTTAAACTTTGGGAAGGTCGACGGAATCTGAAAATCGAACGATTAGAATACTATTTATTAGCTTCGGTTAAAAATGCAATCATCAACCACTACCGAACAATGCATACTCATGAAAAATTCATTGAATATGCTCAGAATGAATATGCTAAATCTGAATTATCTACCGAAAAACAACTCGATTTAAACGAACTGATTTCGAAAATCAATGAGCATCTCAATGATATGCCCTACAAAACTCGCCTTATTTTTAATTTAAACAGGCTTCAATATTACTCCGTTAAGGAAATTTCTGCCCAGCTGAATATCCCCGAACGCACAGTAGAATACCATATCGCTCAGGCAATAAAAATACTCAAAACCCATCTCAAAGAATATCTTCCTGCTTTATTTTTATTTTTATTGAGATAGCCTACCAAAAAAAATAACTGTACAAAAACAAGATTCTTTATCATTATACAATACTTATGTTGCATTTTTCCAATATTAAATATAATTGATTGCGGAAAAGAGAACGAAGTGTGTCTTACTTATTGAAAACCAAAAAACATCAATGAGCAAAGACCAATTTAATGAATTATTGAGGAAGTATCTGGAAGGCAAATGTACCCACGATGAAATAAAACTAATTGAGCAATGGTATGGTGCTCTCGATGGCGATAATCCAGCATCAGATGTAGTTGATAAAAATGAACTTCAAGAAAAACTATGGCATCAAATACAGTCTAAAATGTATCAAGAAGATAATGAAGAATCTTCAGACACTCCAATTTTACGTTGGCAAAAAACTACATGGATTAGTATTGCAGCCTCAATCCTGATTGTGTGTAGTTGGTTGTGGCTAACCAAAACTGAAAATTCCACAATTGTCAACATCACTGCAACAATAAGCGAAACCGAATGGATTGAACAGAAAAATACTTCTGCTGGTACCATCACAGTCGAACTCGAAGAAGGAAGTACCGTAAAATTATCCTCAAATAGTATCATTCGTTTTCCAAAACATTTTTCGCCACAAAAAAGAGAAGTATATCTAACTGGTGATGCCTTTTTTGAGGTAAAAAAACGTCCTTCTCAGCCATTTTATGTGTATGCAAATGACGTAATAACGAAGGTATTAGGTACAAGCTTTTATGTTCGAACCGAGGAAAAAACAAAACAAGTGAAGGTAGAAGTCATGACGGGACGAGTAGCAGTTTTAAGAAAATCTTCGGACGAGAAAAAACAATTCTCAGGCGTAATACTCACACCAAACCACTCGGTCACGTACTTTAACGAAGAACAGCATTTCGTCACTGGCTTAGTCGAGAATCCAATCGTCATTCAGACAGATAAGAAGGAAGAAAAAACTCCCAATTTTAGATTTAATGATACACCGTTATCAGAAGTCCTCGAAACGCTGAAAGATGCTTATGGAATTCAGTTTATGGTGGATAATGAAAAACAGTACAATTGTTTATTGACTGCCAATTTGAATAACAAACCCCTTGCTACGCAACTAGAACTGATTTGTGCAGCTCTTCATACTAAGTTCGAAATTCAAGGTACAACCATTCTATTGAGCGGAAAAGGTTGTAATTAATAGGCAAAAATCAAGAAAAAGTAAATGTTAAACATTATAAAAATAAAAGCAAATGAAATAAAAAAATGGAAGAATCTTAACTCAAAATTATTTGTTACCTCCTACTCATTTAACTTGAAATTAAACTAAACAATACCAATTTAAGAATGAAAAAATTGTATCTTCTAACACTCAGAAATCAACTGAGTTACAAAAACTCTCAGGTAAATCAATTGGTCAAGCTACTTTTGATTCAATGTATGGTGGTCTTCTCGGCATTTGCCCACGAAAACCAAATCAATGATTTACTTCAACGCCCTATTACACTCAGTGTTGAGCATTCGAAGCTGAGAAATGTCCTCAGTCAAATTGAAACTCAAACTTCTGTCAGCTTCGTTTATAGTTCCAACGAAATCAAAGCTGATAGAATTGTCTCCATGAATGCCAATGCCAAACCATTAGGCGAAGCTCTCCAAGAACTCTTAACGCCCCTAAAGCTAAACTTTAAGGTTTTAAGAGACCAAGTTGTTATCGAGAAGTTAGACTATGAAGCTAAAATTGAGCAAACAATAAAAGCTATTCAAGACCGAACCCTAACAGGTACAGTATATGATGAAAATAATTCTCCATTACCTGGTGTAAGTGTTGTAATTAAAAACACAACCAGAGGAACAACCACCGATGCCAAGGGAACATTTCAGATTTTAGTACCCGAAGACAACACCAGTATACTTGTTTTTTCAATCGTTGGGTATCAGCCACAAGAAGTTGCAGTTGGAAATAACAAAACCCTTACTGTTGGTTTGAAACCTGATGTTAGTACACTCGAAGAGGTAGTTGTAATTGGCTACGGCTCAGTTAAGAAAAAAGACTTAACTGGTTCGGTGGTACAACTCAAGAGTGAGCAACTTAAGGAGGTTCCAACCGCCAATGTTTTGGAGGCTGCACAGGGTAAAATTGCCGGTGCAGATATTACACGAAACAGCGGCCAAGCAGGTGCAGGTGTAAGTATCCGTATTCGTGGAAACCGCTCAATTGGGGGTAACAATGCTCCACTCATCATCGTAGATGGTATCCAATACAATAACCTTGAAGATATAAACGCCAACGACATCGAAACAATGGATATATTGAAAGATGCATCTTCAATTGCCATATATGGTTCGAGAGGTGCAAATGGTGTCATTTTGATAACGACTAAGAAAGGAAAATCGGGTAAACCTGATATTTCGTTTAATACGTATTCGGGGGTTTCGCAAGTATCAATGTATCCGAGAGCCATGAATATTACCGAATTTCGTGATTTTAAGCGTGAGGCTTGGCGAGCAGCAGGAATTTGGAAAACAGAGGCAGACGATGCCGCAATTTTTGCGAATGTTGCAGAATACAATGCCCTAAAAAGTGGCACATGGACAGATTATCAGGATGCCCTCATTCACAAAGGTTTACAGCAAAACTACCAATTGGGTATCAGAGCCGGTGGAGACCGTTTAAAAACCTACACTTCATTAGATTATTTCAATGAAAAAGGAATCTTGAAACTGGATGAAATTAAACGCTACACCGGTAGATTAAACATTGATTATACCTTAAATGATTGGTTGAAAATGGGTATGCAAAACCAAGTTACGTACTACGACCAAAGTGTGCGTAGAGACCCGCTCAATCAGGCCAATAAAATAAGTCCGTTAGGCTCTTTATACGACGATAATGGCAATTTCAATTTCATCATGCTCGATGGTCAGACAGCCAACCCACTCTCTGATGAGCAGCCAGATGTTTTCCAAAATAATGTTTTAACTACACGTATTCTTACAAATGGCTATTTGGAGCTAAACCCAGTCAAAGGGCTTACCATTCGTAGTACTTTAGGTGTAAATTTAGGTTTCATTAGAGATGGCTCTTATCAATCGCCTAAATCAATCACCCGATCACTTACGGGTAAATCACTTGCCACCTACGAGACAAGCAACAGTAGAAGCATCAACTGGGAAAATATGGCAACTTACCAACGCACTTTTGGGCAACACGTTGTAACGCTCACTGGAATCGCAAGTTTTATTAAAGGAACATCCGATAACGTGTCTGCCTCCGGAGTTAACCAACTACTTTCAAGCCAATTGTTTTACTCATTAGGAAGTGCAAGCGAAGAGATTACGATAAACTCTGGATACTCGAAAAGTAGTTTACTCTCTTATGCTGGGCGTCTGAATTATGCACTTAAAGACAGATATTTGCTAACACTTACTGCCCGCCAAGATGGCTCATCGAAGCTCGCAACCGGTAATAAATGGACGTTTTTCCCTTCGGCAGCTTTTGCTTGGCGAATCATCGAGGAAGACTTCATGAAAAATACAAAATTCTTGAGTGATTTAAAATTAAGAATAAGCTATGGTATAGCAGGAAACGACCCATCTGGGCCTTATGCAACTCAGACCAGCTTGGCTCGAGTTTCTATGGGTTTCAATGATATTGCTGTTCCTGCCTACACATTTTCTCGAATTGTAGGGAATGCCGAACTCAGCTGGGAGCTTTCCGATACCAAAAACCTAGGTTTAGATTTTGGTTTATTTGCAGGTAGAATCAACGCCTCGATTGACTACTACGATACTCGAACTACTGATTTATTGCTAAACAGAGGCTTACCACCAACTACAGGTGTTACTACGGTTAAACAAAATATCGGTAAAACCCGAAACCGTGGGGTTGAGGTGGCTATCGGTAGTACAAATATTCGCACTTCCAATTTCACTTGGAGTAGTAATCTTACTTTTACTAAAAACTCAGAGGAAATCGTTGAACTCGTTACCGGTGGAAACGATATCGGAAATGGCTGGTTTATCGGACACCCAATCAATGTATTCTATGACTATGAGAAAATTGGTATTTGGCAAACATCAGAAACCGATGCTGCCGCAAAGATTTCACCAATGCAATTACCAGGAGAAATCAAGGTAAAAGATCAAAACGGTGATGGGAAAATTGATGCTGTTAATGATAGAATTATTTTAGGGAATCCTCGCCCTAAATGGAGCGGTGGCTTTGATAATACATTAAAATACAAAGGTTTTGATCTAAATTTCTTTGTCTATGCTCGTATTGGGCAAATGATAAATTCGAGTCGCTCGGCTCGCTTCGACCAACAAGGTGTAGGTAATAGCACCACTGGAATCGATTATTGGACTCCGGAAAACCCAACGAATGATTACCCAAGACCTAACAAAAATGGAGGCTTGAAGTACCTATCAACACTTGGATATGAAGATGGCTCATTTGCCCGAATCAGAAACGTGACCCTAGCTTACACATTTGGAAGTAAGATTTTAAAAACGAGCTTTATTAAGAGTGTAAGACTCTATGCAACTGGGAAAAACCTACTTACATGGTCAAAACAAAACTACGACCCAGAGCGTGGTGGTGGAGAAAGTTTCCCAATGACAAAACTCTACATTTTTGGTCTAAATGCCAATTTTTAACCTAAAAAAGCATAAAAAAATGATAATTAATAGATTCAAAAAAACCTGTTTGATAGCCACAGTTGTTTTGGCTCTTTCATCTTGTGATAATGTTTTAGAAGAATATAACCCAAGTGGTTTGACTGCCGAAACTGCTTTTACCACACCAGCAGGCTTCGAGACCCTCGTTAATGCCGCTTACTCTTATCAACGATGGTGGTATGGAAAAGAAGAAGGGTATAATATTGCCGAAACTGGTACGGATATCTGGACGAGTGGTTCGGGGGAAGTCTACCGTGACCTTACTCAATACCTCAATCTTCAAAGTAGCAATGCTGCCTTAACCAACGAGTGGCGTGAATTATATGCAGCTATAAATCTTTGCAATGGCGGTATTAATCGTATTGATAAAGCTGGGCTTGCTCCGAATGTAAAGTTAATCCGTGAAGGAGAATTACGTTTTCTACGTGCATTTTACTATTGGCATATTGTAGAAACCTGGGGTGATGTTCATTTTACAACTCAAGAAACCAATGGCATCGTTGCTGATGCCAACCGCACTCCTATCGAAACATTCTATAAACAAATATTCGAGGATTTAAAAATTGCTGTTGCTAATCTTCCAGTTTCTCAAGCCCAATATGGCCGTGCTACCAAAGGGGCTGCACAAGCCTTCTTGGCTCGAATGTATCTCACCAGAGGAATGAATAAGGAAGCACTAGAAATGGCAGATGCGGTAATAAAGTCAAATACCTATCGATTAGAAGCAAAATTTGCCGACTTATGGAATATGAGCAACCAAAGAAACAAAGAGGTAATTTATGCCGTTGATTATTCTACTAATTTATTAGTCAATGATTTGGCCAGTGCTTCAAACCCTTATGGCCATAACAGAGGTAGTAACAACGGACATCTACTATTTTTGATGAAATATGATGACCGCCCAGGTATGATACGTGATATCGCAAACGGGCGTCCATTTAATCGCTACATGCCTACTCAGTTTTTGCTAAATTTATATAGTGAAAATGATGCCCGATATGAGGGTTCATTTATGGAAACTTGGTTTGCCAACTCCACCACTCGACCATCTGGTATGGCTCTCGGCGACACAGCCGTTGTTTGTACGCGTAGAGAAATCAATGATGCTTTTGAAAAAACTAGAAAATACCAAGTTTATGATAATAGCAAAATTTATAACCCAAATGGTACTGTGAAAGATAATCTTAGGTATCCGACACTATCTAAATTTATGGATCCGACACGACCGAGCCTAAACGAAGCTCAAAGTGCCAGAGATGTATTCGTAATCAGACTAGCGGAAGTGTATCTAATTGCAGCAGAAGCACAAATGAAATTGGGAGACACTAAATCAGCGGCAGATTATGTTAATGTTTTACGTACTCGTGCTGCAAAAACTGGTAAAGTAGCTGCTATGCAAGTTTTACCAGCCAATATCACACTCGATTTCTTACTTGATGAAAGAGCCAGAGAATTGGCAGGTGAACAGCTACGTTGGTTCGATTTGAAACGGACCGGAAAATTAATAGAGCGAATTAAAGCTTACGCACCCGACAACGCCGTTAATTTACAAAGTCACCATGTTTTACGCCCAATTCCTCAGACTCAATTAGATGCCGTAACCAATAAAGCAGAATTTAAGCAGAATGCTGGTTATCAATAATTTAGCCACCAAAGTACAAGTTCGAGCCACCTTCTCATTACCTTGAAGGTGGCTTTTTGTTCTGTAAAAAAATATACACTATATTTTTATTTCATTCGAAATACGGGTAAAAATATTTCTATCTAAAACTCAGGATTCCTACTTTAAAACAAATTAATTTTAATCCTTAAAATCCTTCAAAAATTCGTTCCAAATATGTTTAACTCCAGATTTAATTTTTCTATTTGTATCCTACTTACCTTTTTATCAATTACCGTAAATGCCCAAAATACATTTGTGTCGAAAGTATGGGTGTCGGACAGAGGGGACGGAACATACCAAAATCCTATTATCAATGCTGATTATTCTGATCCGGATGTTTGTAGAGTAGGAAGCGATTACTACCTAACTGCATCTAGTTTTAATTCTTCACCAGGCTTACCAATTTTACACTCAAAAGACTTGGTTAATTGGAAAATCATAGGTTACGCTCTTCATCGACAACTGCCTATCGAACATTTTTCAAAGCCACAGCACGGCAATGGCGTATGGGCACCAGCCATCAGATTTCACAAAAACGAGTTTTATATTTATTACCCCGACCCAGATTTTGGAATCTACGTAATAAAAGCAGCAAAACCCACAGGGCCTTGGTCTGAACCAAAATTAGTTGAAGCTGGCAAAGGGCTAATAGACCCTTGTCCGTTTTGGGATGAAGATGGCCAGGCATATTTAGCACATGCTTGGGCAGGTAGCAGGGCAGGAATTAAAAGTATTCTTACTATCAAAAAAATGACCCCAGATGGAACCGCCATTCTTGATGAAGGTACGATGGTATATGATGGACACGAACTTGACCCAACCATAGAAGGCCCCAAAATTCATAAAAGGAATGGTTATTACTATATTTTTGCACCGGCTGGTGGGGTTTCAACGGGTTGGCAGGTCGTACTTCGTTCAAAAAGCATCTATGGCCCTTACGAGCGAAAAATTGTGATGGCACAAGGAAAATCGAGTATTAATGGCCCACATCAAGGTGCATGGGTAAATACCATAACAGGAGAGGACTGGTTCGTTCATTTTCAAGATAAAGGAGTTTATGGGAGAGTAACTCACTTACAGCCAATGAAATGGGTGAATAATTGGCCAGTCATAGGAGCAGATGAAGATAGAGATGGTATCGGAGAACCAGTATTAACTTATAAAAAACCAAATGTTGGAAAAACTTATCCTATCGAAACTCCAGTTGATTCCGACGAATTTAGTTCACAAGCCTTGGGCTTACAATGGCAGTGGCACGCAAACCCGAGAGGAACTTGGCATACCACGAGCAACCAGGGATTTTTAAGACTTTTTTCACACAAAATACCCGAAGACGCTAAAAATCTTTGGGATGTCCCGAATCTTTTATTGCAAAAATTTCCTTCAGATACCTTCACGGCTACAACCAAAGTTCAGTTTTCTCCGAATCCAAAGCTCGAAAACGAAAAAGTTGGTTTACTTATCATGGGAAAAAGTTATGCAAATATTGCCCTAAAATCAAGTCTAAATGGCGAGGTTTCTTTGGTATATGGTAGTTGTAAAAAAGCTTTGGATAAAACCCAGGAAGACGAAAAAATACTCGCAAAAATAGACAAAAACAAGCCTATTTATTTACGAGTAAGTGTAGTAAGTGGTGGTAAGTGCCTATTTAGCTATAGTTTGGATGGCACAAATTTTATTCAAGCACCCGATGAATTCTCTGCCGAAGTTGGTGTATGGATTGGAGCTAAGATAGGAATTTTCTGCACCCGAACAACCCAAATCAACGATTCGGGTTATGCTGATTTCGATTGGTTCAGAATAGAATCAGTATCTAAAAACTAATACTCAAACATGAGTAATCCCAAACTTTGGAAAGACCCTACCAAATATTGGCGGCCGCTGCTTGGTAGAAAATAGCACTTTTATCAAATTTTGAGTTCCGTATGAACGACGACCAGTATTGCGAAATTGGTCGTTCATACGGAACTTATTTGTTAGAAAATCGACCTTTCTCCCAATATTTAGCACCCAAGGAGCAGTTTTATCTCAAAATTAGGGATGTTTCATATTGTTATTATTGTTGGAAGGAATACATCATAAATAACAAAATTTATGCGTAAACTGCTTTGGGGGGCTATCCTTAAAAATTTATCATGGAAATAATTATGTGGATTCTAAAAATAAAAAATGCTTAAAATAGAATCTTAATTTATTGATTATCTTTTTGGCAAAACTAATGAGTACACTGTAATTTAAGTAAGTACAACATTTTTTTCGTATCCCTCCCTCCTCATCGGGGAAGGAAAGAAAGAGTGGGGTTAAGTAATTGATAATCAGTCTGTTTTGACCCTCCCTAACGACAGCGGCCGACCGTCCTCCCCGATGGGGAGGGAACTAAAGCAAAACTTATACGAACTTAGTTTACAGTGTAATGAGTTCTCTATCTTATTAGTTTCTTTTATTTTTCGATTTTATAATAAACCTCAAAACTAGGCAATTTTGGTTCAAATCATTCCCCTTTGCCTTTTGTGTATGAGCTTTTTGAGTTAAATTTCAAGGCAAAATCACTAATTTTTGCCTTGAAATATTATTAAAATCGCATTTAAGTAATAAGATTTATATAATCGACAATTCTATAAATAGCTAAGAGGCTGTTTATAAGCCCATTAACTTTCTGTGGACTTGTCGACTATTGACTGTGGACTACTTATGTAGTTCAAATGTAATTATGCAAAAAAAACGGTATTCCGAATTTTAGATTATAACTGTGTGGGATAGTTTATAAACAGCACAAAATTAATTCAAACTGTTACTTTAAGCATAGTTAAGCTTTTATTGAAGATTCTAATAGCCAAAAACGATAAATCTATCTTCAAGGCTTTTTTGTTAGACCTTCATCTGTTCTCACAACAGGTTGGATAGTTCCATCTTCATTAAAATAAACATACTCAGCACAAATATGGCGTTGTTTTTTTCGGTTTTCACAGGCATCACCTGTGTTAATCCATCGGTGATAAAACAAAACCCATTGTCCGTTAAATTGCACAATCGAATGATGATTATTACCATTTTCTTCCTTCATTATTTCTCCTTTGTACTTCCATGGCCCTTTCGGCGAATCTGCCATGTAATAGGTTAGGGTTTTATTATTCTCGGGCATGGTAAAGTAATATTTATCATTTCTTTTAAAAACCCACGGACCTTCCATTTTTGGTTCGTATCCACCCATATCCATTTTAGTAAATTCTCCTTTTACTGACTTCATATCATCGTTTAACTCAATTACTGAGTAGTCTGCCCCTTGTCCGTGAACATACAGGTATACTTTATTGTCTGTATCAACAAATAAGCAAGGATCGTTCGAGTAAGGTTTTGTCCATAGAGGGGCCCCAATGTGGTCAACAAATGGCCCGGTAGGAGAGTCGCTCACTGCAATGCCTATGCCCATCCATTTTGTACTTTTCTCAGGATTAACCCGGTCTTTATGCCCATTCCCAGCAGGAAAACAGAAATAGTATTTTCCATTCTTGTAAGCACAATCGGGAGCCCAGGCATAATTATCAGCCCATGAGATATCCTTAACCGACAAGCAAGCACCATGGTCTGTCCATTGAATTAAATCGGCCGACGAAAAAACATGCCAATCTTTCATCCAAAAATCTTCTTGACATTCTTGGTCATGTGAAGCATAAATATACATTTTTCCATCTTTCCACACATGAGCCGATGGATCTGCAGTTCTTATCTTACTCCCAAAATTAAGAGGATTTTGAGCAAAACAAGGTATTGTGAGGAGCAATACAAGAAAATAAGCATACATTTTAGTTTGATTCATAGTAAATTAAGAGAATAAACGTTTTGGTTAAAAATTTGTAAAAAAAGAGAACTATTGAGAGTATAAAATTACAAAAAACAGGCAATTTTTCTGATTTTCATTCGCTCAAATTATTCTCTTTTAATTGATAAATTCCTCTTTGTTTGTATATCATCACCCGATTCGGCTTTTAAAAAGAATTTCATGTATTTTTTAGTTTTTTTTGCATCATTGAATTCAACGAATCCGCAATCATTTATTCAAAAGTCATTTATGAGGTTCTTAAATCGTAGGGTATGATTTATATTTTGTTATTTCTATATAAACAGCTTTGGGTCATAAATTTACAAAACATATGTCAAGTCATTTTAGTAGCATATGCAATGTTTTATAATTTATCTTATGTTAAATTATAAATTTAAATCAAACTTTATATAAACACGCACTTAATCTATTCTGATATTGATTGAAATACATTTTCTTCATCTCTGCATCTAAAAATGACTCTGTAATCATCAACTTTACAGCATCAGTTTTCTTCGTAAAATCATCGATGATGCGTTCAAGTCTTTTTGTTTGAATGCCAATTTTTGTGCCGAACTCCAAGAAATCTGGGTAGCTAAAATACCCTAATGAATTATAAGCATCGGTATAATAATCATTGGCAAATAAATCCAAAGCCATGGCGGGTTCATTCGGTGTATGTAGATACGTACACAGTAAGTCATAGGCTGGTGAAAGTCTGAAATCGCCAAACTTTGTCTGAATCAATGAGAAATTTTTCAAATGAGCATCGCCGTTGGAAAACAAATAATTAAACAGCACCAACTTAAAAAAACGCTCAATCTCAACTGTCCATGCCGCACAATATTTTTTAATCAATATTGCTATTTCTTCGTAGCTTCCTTCGTATTTATAATTCTCCCCATTAATCTGCCGACTTACTTGTTTGATTTGACTAAAATCTTCTTGCAGCCATTTAGTCCCATCTGCTTGTACATCAAATCTTTTGACCAGATACGCTGGTTCAGAATTTTTAAAATAAATAAGTGTGTTTGGAGCGGTTTCAATGCCAAAAATCTGTGAAGCGATTTGCATCGTTAGATGCTCATTTTCGGGTGCAGAAGCTAAGTTCTGAAATCTTCCAACAGGAATTGGTTTTAGAATATACCTCCCTCCTACTTGGGTGAGTTTCAGGGTATTTTCTTCAAGCTGTAAAGAATATTTTACTTGTACTCCCGAGATAGAAATTTGTCGGATATTATTCTCAAAATCGTTGTTGTAGATAAATTCTGGTGCTTCAAAATCGAGGAATGGCGAAACCCGTCTTCCATCAAATAAATGTTTGAGGGCTTTCGCCGAAAAACCGAGTGATTTGATTGGCTTATATGTCGATAAACATTTGCTCATATTTCTTTCACCGTAATCGCCCCTATTGTATCATTCTGAGCTGTTTTTAGCAAACGTGTAAACTCATCTTTTTCATCTATCTGAAAAGCCTTACACTGAATTTCTTTATTAATTCCTTCTGAGAGCAATCCACTAAAAAACGGAAAAAGAGAAGACGATTCGAAAACTTTGGCGTGCTTCGGAAACGAAAAACTAATCGCTGGCAATGCTGAATTCAAATAGTTTGTGGTGTACTCAAATGAATACCTACTATCAGATTTTTCCAAGTATCCTGCCAAAATTTGATTATAGTAAACTTCCGCTTTCATTGTTCAGTTTTTTTATCACAACCGTCATTTCCATACCCAAAACATCTAATATTTTTTGTAGGGTATTCAAGGTTGGATTCGCCCTATCATTTTCTATTTTTTGAATAGATTTTGTCGAAATTCCGCAAAGTTCGGCCAAGTCTTCTTGCCTAATTTGTAAATACTTACGACGCTCTTCTATCAATTTTCCAAATTTCATAACAGAACTATAATTCTTATTTTGCTGTAAATTTAATAAAAAAAACTACAAAATCAAGCAAATAAGAATTATAGTTCGCATTTAAAAACACACGATTTGTCGAGTTAGAGACAACGAAAATCATCAAAAAAATCATAAGTGCAAATTTTGCACTTATGAATCTAACAGCTTTTTAAGACTTGATATTTTACCCATTAATTGTTCACAATCTTTTTTGGTTGAGATTGTTTTGGCAAAATCAACTACATCTTTTTTGAGGGATTTTATCAGCTTCTGATTACTCTTAGCCGGAGCCTTTTCCTCTCCCCTACTCACAGCATTTTTTACATCATCAACCGAATTCAATTCTTCGGTATTCACTTCCATTTTTCCCAAACGCTGAATTTCTTCTTTACTCAAATCAATCTTTCCAGACAGCAACTCACTTTTCAAATTTGTGGGAAGCTTCTCTACACCCTTGGCAAAATCACCATCATTCTTTATCGTCCGTGGACTAACCGCATGTTCCGCCGCTAATTTTTCGGCAATATCTCCTTTTTCTCCCCCTTCCCTATCGTACTTGCCTTTGCCTGTTTTTTCTCGATTATAACGCAGTCCTCTGAAATACGAAATCTGCTCTGGATTCAGGTTTCTTCTACCCAACTGAAAATCAATCATGTAGTCTTTTACGGCATCCAAATCTTCAAAGTCGAGCAGACCAATCTTAAAATCAACACCAAATTGAGTACAGATTTTGTATCGATTGTGTCCGTCAATCAAGATATAAATGGGTTCGTCACGCTCCCCTATTCCTGCTTTTTGTTCGGTTGTTTCCCAAACCGTCAGCGGGTCTTTGCAGCCGTGTTTCAGAATGTTATTTTCAAGCTGTTTGTATTCTTCGGCCGTAAGTGGTGGAATAAACTGTTTGAGCGACTCAAGTATTACAATTTGTTTTTTTATTTTTTCGGTTTCGGAAAAAGTCGAAGGCTGTAAATCAACCAAAGTCTTTTTCATTCCGGCCATAAAATTCTTTGCCATAGGTGGGTTTATTTTAAGCCAAAGTCATTACTTCTTTGGCAACGTTCATGTATTGTTCGGCCGAAAGTGATTTCGGTGAATAGCTGAATAAATCTTGTTTTGCTACCTGCGACTGCTTGATAACAGTCGAACTCTCAATTTGGGTTTTAAAAATATTAAAATGTCCGTAGGTTTCTTTGATATGCTCAATCATGCCACGGTGCACACTTTGATTTTTATGAATCATGGTAAACAAAATGCCTTTGATTGTGAGCGAGAAATTGCTGTGTTCACGAATCTCCATGATGCGGTTGAAAAGGTTTTCTACACCATAGTACGCCGATGCCTCCGGCTGCATCGGTACGATGCACTCATGCGAAGCTACCAAAGCGGCCGTAGTGAGAATATTAAGCGATGGTGGGCAGTCGATAAGCACGTAATCAAAATCGCTCAAAATAGGACTTATTTTGTTGTGTAGGCGTTTCTCTGCTCCTATCGAATTGACCAACTCTAATTCGCGATAAGCCATCCGAATATCCGAAGGCGAAATCATGAGGTTTTCTTCAATCTGAATTATTGGCAGTGGCTCTTTGCTTAATAGCGAATCAATGACCTGCATCTCGGGCGAGTGAATTCCAAAACACTGCGAAAGATTTCCCTGTGAATCCATGTCAATCATCAATACTCGATTGCCCAGTAAGTTCAGGGCTTTTCCGAGATTTATCGTCGAGGTGGTCTTCCCTACTCCACCTTTGTGGTTAACAATCGAAATAACTTTGGCTTTTGAAAATAATTCATCCGAATAGCCATACTGACGCAAAACTGGCTCTAGCTTGCTCAGGTGAGTTTCGTTGAGTTTAGCCAATCCATCAACAACTTTATATAGAATCCTTGATGGAATTCCTGCCTCCTTCTCAATCTGAGTACGATTGAGTGCAGGTTTCATATTTAAAAACTTAATAACGAGTTCGGACGAAATCATGATATTTGTGGTAAATTTTTTCTCAAAAATATAAATATTTATCTTTTAAAACAATCATTGGATAAAAAAATATCTAATATTTTTCAAGAAATGAAAATCTTAAAGAATACGAAAAGCAAGGCTCGTTCTCGTTATAAAATTTCAAAAAAACCGACGAGAACGAAGTACGTATTTCTCTTTCTTTCAAAAGCCATCTACAAAAAATAGTACTTAAAATTCTATTCGATAAAATTGGTTTTACAATCTAAAAACGAGAAATTTGGTGTAAAAAAAATAAATCAAAATTTTATGACAAGCTTTGCTATAAATCAAGGGTATCAACAACAATTATTTTCTCAACCAATGGCTGCGGCTCCCATTGTTGAGAATGAAATTTCGGCTGATGTAATTGAGCAATTAAATGATTTAATAATGGCACAATACGAAATGTCGCTTTTTGAACGCCGAATTTTTATTGCCATTATCGAACAAATCAGTAATAATTTGCTTGAAGTAGGAGGGATGAAAGTAGTACCCGAAATAATACTTGATGCACGCCAAATAATTGCAGCCAGTGGCTTAAAGGGAGAATCGGCATTTGTAGAATTACAAAAAGCAACGATAAATCTGATTAAGCACGTTTGTAGGATAACCGAAACCGATGGGTTTTTACAGGTTTCGCTGCTAAGTAGTGCTAAATATATGAAAGGCAAAGGGCAGATTAAACTTCGAATCGATGCAAATTTGCACCAGTATTTACTAAAACTAAAAAATCAGTTTAGCATCTATAGTCTTGAAAAACTGATTCTTTTTAAAAGCTATTATTCGCAGTGCCTTTACGAACTATTCCGAAAACTACCAAAACAGAATGGTACAATCATGATTTCGATAGAGCAACTACGAAAAATTTTAAGAATAGGAGAGAGCGAGTATGAACGTTACTTTGATTTCAAACGATACATCATACAACAGGCCCAAAAAGAATTAGCAATACACGACACAAGTTTCGACTTCAAAGAAAAAAAGCAAGGCAAAAAAGTAATTGCACTACAGTTTATTTTTAAATAAAAAATCATAAGTGCAAATTTTGCACTTATGATTTTTGAGTGTTATTTCTTCTATAAAAAACAGAACTTCTTACACATAGGGTTATCGACAACGCAAACTGTATCCAAATAATATTTGCTTTGTGAGTCGAACATTCATTTCTAAAATTAATACTAATCATTTTAGTATCTAATCAACAACTGTTTGTTTCTTTTATTTTAATGTATTTTATGTATTTTCTGGTAGTGTAAGTATCTTATTATCAATACTTTATGGGGTTAACTATCACCAAAATGTCGCTAAGTATCACTAAAATATCGTTAAGTATCACTAATATGTCGTTCTAACTATCACCAAAATGTCGCTAAGTATCACTATTATGTCGTTCTGACAATTTCTCTATAAAGAATACTCGCTAACTATCACCAATTTGTCGTTAACTATCACCAAAATGTCGTTTTGATTTTAATTGGTATATTATCTGGTTTTTGTATCAAGATTCGAGGTTTTTCCAAATAAAAGAGCGGCAAAATTCCAACTAACTATCACCAATATGTCGTCAACTATCACCGATATATCGGATAATAAAATAAGTATAAAATCATAGTATCACTTATGTTTTTTTGAGTGATATTTATTAACTTTGTGAATGATACTCTAACACAGACGAAAATGCGAAAAACAAAACTTTCTGAAAATGTAGCAAACCAAATAAAACTTATCAGAAAATCAAATAAGCTGGTAGAAGCTCGCTATAAATTTGACATTTGGGAAATGAGAGTTTTTGTAAAAATGCTCACGCTGATACGTCCAGAAGACCAGGATTTTGCTCAATACCGCATCAATTCTACAGAAATAATTCATGATTTTGGCTTATACGATAACGGCTCTATCTACAAATCTATCAAAGAAGGAGCTGAAAAACTTTTAACCAAACAGGTTGAGATTGAAAGGATTGATGAAGAAGGACGCAAAAAACGAATAAAGGCGAATCTGATTAGTTCGACGGAAAGTTTTGTTGATGAAAATGAAGGAACAGATATTATACTGAAATTCGACCCCGAGCTCAGACGCCACTTGCTTGATTTGAAAGAAAAATATTTGACGTATGATGTAAGAAATATTTTGAAACTTACGAGTGTGTATTCAATCAGAATTTATGAACTGCTAAAACAGTATGAAGGCATGATTGATGAGTCGAAACAAGGTTATGCCAAGCGTAAGTTTAGTATTGATGAATTGAAAAAAGTACTGGGCATTGAAGAAGGGGAATATCAACTCTACGGGCATTTTAAAAATAAGATCATACTGAAAGCCCAAAAGGATTTGGAATCTGAAACCGATATTAGGTTTGAAATTGAAGAAGAAAAATCGAGTAGAAAAATTGTTTCGATAATTTTCTTGATTTACCGAAACAACAAAAACTCTAAAAAAGAGCCGAAATCTAAAAAACAAACAACGGACAGTGTACACCCAAAGTTTAATAAGATTTATGCCAAAGTAAAAGATTTTGTTTCGGTAGAAATTGTAGAGAGTTGGTTTAAAGAAATTCCGTACGAACAAATAGAAGTAGGAGTGGGGTACGCTCTTTCGCAATTTAAACGTGGAAAAGTAAACGATATGGTGAAGTACTTACAAAAAATGGTTCGTACTGAAATAAGTCCAACTATTGAGAGTAAGTCAATTCCACCCACTGCACCTGCCATCAGGTTTGAAAACGAAGAAGCAGTAGAAGAAATTGCCAAACTAAAATTGGCCAGCGACTTAGTTTTTAACGAAATATGCAATGATTTACTGGCCACCAACAAAACACTCAAAAACCAAATCATGATTAATATGCAAAATGGTTTGTTTGCAAAATTCTACAATCAGAGTTTATCATTTGAACAAAACTTAAAAGACCCAATGGTAGGAGGGGCCATGAAAGGACTTATTCATCAGGCTTTTCCCGAAGCGTTCACAGAATATGACATCATGATAAAAAGACTTAAACAGTTGGAGAAATAAACGAGCTCATTTCAAACAAAAACTTGACCAATAAATTTTATATTTTGTGGGTGGAAATTTCTCTCAAAATTTTCTATTGGTTCTAATTCCAGAAATATCTGTTGAATGCTTTTAACAGTAAAATGGATACCCTTCCTGATGATAATACAATTTAAATGATATCAATGCTAGGGCTATAAATTGATCCAATTAGGCTACGTGCAAGAATACACTCCAAGAACAATTCATTTAGTACACTAGAAACTAGGCTTATATAAAATTCAGTTATCGTATCCCTCCCTCTCAAAAAAAGAGAGGAAGGGTGAGGTTAATACACCAACATTTTTAGGCAAAATAGACCTTTTGAACTCACGGCAGTGGCCGACCGTCCCCAGCCTTCAGCCGATGGGAGGGGGGAACAAAATACTTATGCTTATCTGGGTTACAGAGTGTTAGTATTTCTCAATCTGTTGAGCAGCTTTTAGCGACGTAATTGGTCAAACGGGCTCGTTACTTGCTTCAAAGCCTGACTACTGACGTGCGTATACCGCATGGTGGTCTTGATATCTGAATGTCCCAAAAGCTCCTGAATATATCTAATATCTGTCCCGGATTCGAGTAAATGGGTGGCAAAACTATGCCGAAGTGAATGAATACTTACTGGTTTGTTTATCTTGCATTGCTTGATTACACTCACAAACACCTTTTGAATGCTTCGTTCGCTGATTGCTTCACAGTCATATTCATCTTCAAAGAGATATACTTTTGGTCTGTATTCTATGTAATAAGTTCTCAGCAGATCCAATATATTGTCTGATAAAATTACATAGCGGTCTTTTTTTCCTTTACCATTTTTGATAAAAATTGTTTTATCAAATTTATTAATATGGGCTATTTTTAAGTGTGATGCTTCGCTCAGTCGAATTCCAGTGGAATAAATTAAGCTAAATATAGCCTTGTATTTTAAACTCTTGGTGCTTTCTAATATTAACAGTATTTCCTGGGGACTAAGTACCTGAGGTAGAATCTTTGCTTTGATGATTCGGGGTATTTCAAAGTAACTCGTTTTTGAAAACCCCAAAATATTTTCTCGGTAATATTTAAATGCATTGATGACCACATTGAGCGATGCCCCACTCAGATTTCGCTTTGTAACCAAATAATAGAGATAAGTTTCAAACTCCGACTGAGAAACTTCACTAAGTTGCTTTGGAGCAAAATAATGAATCATTTTAATGAGTTGGCTGCGGTAATTACCGATAGTTTTGTAGCTGTAATTTCGCAGCTGCATGTGTTTTTGTAAGGAAATTATGACAGGATGAGCATTTTCTTCACGATAAGTGGGTGTATTGATCCAAGGTTTTCGGATTCTCACAAAGTATTTTTCGATTTCCTTAGTAGTGATATTGGGTCGATATTGCAAAATAATCTCTTTGGCAAATAGACAATTTTCTTTGCCAAATATCTGACCAATCAGCGAAACATGCTGACGAGTGTTGGGGACTAACCAACCTTTTCGAGAGCGACTAAATCGGCGTTGTGGAATTTGACTAATCAACCGATTCAAACTGAGGTCTTCAAACTCGACTAAAAGTTGGTCAGATTCTTTTTTATCAATTTTTATATTTATCATACAGCATAAGATTAACGAACTAAGATAGGGTTGAAAAATGAAAACTCAAATTCTATAAAAACATTTTTTGAATTTATGGTGAAGCCAGAACACCCGGATGAAGCACAATTCTTACTTGATAGACAATAGAAAGCTAATTCGATGCTACCTTTATGTTGTTAAACTGAAAACTTCGAGCAGTGATATTTCTATGAAAATATCGGGGGTGGGAGTCTCGCACAACTTTTTGAAATTAAACTTCATTAAAAAAAGAACTTTTCAGCAACTGTACGGAAAATACTCAAATGTGCTAAATGTGTGAATTTTGCAATAAATAAATACAATTATGTAAGCTTTATGATTTTTATATTCTCACCTTTACAATAAACAAAAATTAATTGAAAATAGGATGGAGCCAACTACCGAGTTAGAAAAATCAAAAGCACACATAATAGTTGAAATCATTGAATATTTGCCCAATGCAGTGGTAAGTAAAACCATTATTCGCAAAATAACTGGCAATATCACGGCCTCATCTTTTGATGCGGGCGAAGAATTGGCTGAGAAAATTTCACCTTTCGATAATTATGTTCAGATTATTGATGGAAAAGCCGAAGTGACCATCAACGGGAAGGTCTTTAGGCTTGCCAAAGGCGAAGGTATTATTATTCCCGCTCATGCTTCGCATATTTTTAATGCCAACGAACAATTCAAAATGATTTCGACGGTAATAAAAAGTGGATACGAAGACTAATCGCCTATCTGACGGCTACCTCAAAAGATAGCAGTTTCAAAATTTAATAATAAAACATGAAACTATACATCAAGTACATGGTAAGTACCCGTTGCAAGATGATGGTGAAAGAGGCTCTACGAAAGCTCGGATTACACTTTATAGTGGTCGATTTGGGTATAGTTGAAATACTGGAGGTACTTACGGAAGCACAAACTGAATCGTTGAGAAAAATCCTTCTCAGTGCTGGGCTCGAATTAATGGACGACAAAAAGGCCATGCTGATTGAGAAAATCAAGAAAGCCATTGTTGAGATGGTACATTATGCCGAAGAATTACCCAAAACTAATTTTTCGGACTTCATCAGCAAAAAACTCGACCACGACTACACTTCTCTGGCCAACCTTTTTTCTGAGGTTCAGGGAACCACCATTGAGCAATACATTATTTTTCACAAAGTAGAACGCATCAAAGAATTGATTGTCTATGGAGAAATGAATATCACCGAAATCGCCAACAACATGAATTACAGTAGTGTAGCCCATTTATCGAGCCAATTTAAAAAAGCAACGGGCCTTACACCCACACATTTTAAGCAGTTAAAAGAGAAAAGAAGGATTCCAATCGAAGAGGTATAATCAGCCGACTCTCCGCGTGATTTACCGTTATGCAACATTAATTCAACAAAAACATGTCAAAAATAAGCATATCAAAGGAATTTAATTATTGCAAATTAAGAAAAACAAAGTATTGATTTTTCTTAATAATTGTGAAGAAAGGTACCGAAACTCAAAAATGTTTGTGTGCGGGTTTGACCAAAATTGTGAGTAGGGCATTCAAAAAATAAGAACCAATCAATGAAAAATCATGACAATAAAGTAAGGCTATTTTTGGTAGATGATAATGCCGTTTTTATTAAATCTTTAGAGCTTGAGTTAATGCAAAATGCTGATTTTGATATTGAAACTTATGATACAGCCAAGCAGTGTGTAGAAAATTTATCCAATGAGCCAGACATAATAATCTTGGATTATCACCTCGACGGAATACACAAAAATACCAATAACGGACTCAAGACATTGATTCAAATAAAAGCTTTACACCCGAAAATGCCAGTACTAATATTATCAACACAAGATACAATTGAAGTGGCCGTCAATTGTATGCACCATAGAGCTTTTGATTATGTAGTGAAAAGCGAAACCGCCTTCATGCGTATCCAAAAGCTAATTGAAACAATTTTTCATTATCAAAAAATGGAAAAAGAACTCAATTGGTACATGGATAGGGTATGAAATTTTGCCGAATAGGCAAGTATAATAATATGAAAACACATGAAACTTTATATAAAATACATGGTCAGTTTGCGATGCAAGATGGTAGTAAAAGAAGAACTGAAAAATCTAGGCCTTCATTTTATGAATATTTCGTTAGGCGAAGTTGAAATCATGGAAAATCTCACACAATTACAGCATGACAAACTAAAGGAAGCATTACATAAATCGGGACTTGAACTCATGGATGACAAGAAATCAATGCTAATAGAAAAAATAAAGAATGTAATAGTAGAAATGGTGCATTATACTGATAAGATTCCGAAAATCAATTTCTCTGATTATTTGCGGGAAAAACTTAACTACGATTACACATATTTGGCTAATCTTTTCTCCGAAACCGAGGGAATCACGATTGAGCATTATATCATGAACCATAAGATTGAGCGGGTAAAAGAACTCATCATCTATGATGAACTCAATCTGACCGAAATTGCTGAAAAATTGCATTATAGTAGTATTTCGCATCTCTCTAATCAGTTCAAAAAAATAACTGGCCTTACACCATCATTCTTTAAGTCGCTGAAAGATAAAAAGCGAAAAAACCTTGATGATGTGTGAATTATATAACTTTTACTAACAATTGTATAACACTTTTTACCCAAAAGATATTCACCTTTGCTTAGTAGAAATCATTCTACAATTGTTCCGCCAACTGCGGCCTATAAACTAAATTATAATGTACAAGCACCTCATTTACACATTTGCATTTTTGTTTATGTTGTCATTTATTCCTGCACAATTAAGTGCCGAAACTAATGGTCTAAGAAGAGATAAAACTCCTAAAACGGAATTGGCCGAATCGAAGATTTTGCTTAGTCGCCTAGAAGAAATCAAGGCCATGGACAAGAGCAAACTTAGTTTTCAAGAAAAGAGGCAATTACGCAAGGAGGTACGTACGCTCAAGACCAACCTTGCATCGCTCAACAACGGTGTTTATTTATCGGTTGGAGCAATCATTATTATCGTTTTATTGCTCATACTTTTGTTGTAAAGGGTCCGGAGTTGTACAAAGCATTCATTATTAATGTTTTACACAAATCATAAGTGTGTTTATATTTAATCATCCACTTAAAAAACTATATAAGCATTTAATAGGAAAGTAGATTTTAGTTTTAGTGGTGAGATTTCAAATCGCTTTTACCAATCTTTATGTGAAAGCGATTTATTTTATTTTTTTCTGAAATAATATGAAAACTGAAGATAATATCAATGCTAAAATTTTAGCGATAACAATGAAAATTCAAAGCGATTTTCCAGAATTATCGAAATACATAGCCGAAATACCCATCACGATACCGAACGAAGCAACACCCGAGATCAATCTAAAAGTACTCACCGACTACCATGATACTTTACAGATTTTGATGAAAGACTACGCACAATCGCACAACAAATTAAACACAAACAATCAATGACAAAAACAAAATACTTAGGCGTTTGGATGGACCATGCGACTGCCTACTTGATGAATTTTTCTGAAATGCCAACGGCTACTGCTACTATCAAATCGAAATCAGCAAATGATGGAAATGAGCAATCAAAAGGCGAAAACAAAATGCACAACATTGAGCAGCATCAGCAAGCCGAATATTATAAAGAATTGAGCGAGGTTATCATCAACTATGAAGAAGTTGTTTTATTTGGCCCAACCAATGCTAAAGTAGAATTGATGAATATTCTGAAAGAAGACCATCATTTCGACCATATAAAAATTGAGGTGAAATCTGCCGATAAAATGACTGATAATCAGCAGCTTGCGTTTGTGAAAGATTACTTTTCAAAACATTGATAAAAATTGCCATGAAAAAAAGCAGTAAAGCCGACCAGATTAAAGAGCAAATCGAAAAGGAGGAAATCAATAACTTTCCGGGGTATCCATTATATCCAGCCAGTGAAGATGTTTTTTCAAAATTCAGAAATGATGCAGAAATTGACCCCATCGAAGCTTCCGAAATGCAAGATTCGATGAGCATGGCCAAAATTCATACTCAAGATGAACAAAATTTTGAGTCTGATTTAACCGAAAGACACCAGATTGGTGACAACTTAGATGTACCCGGTTCAGAACTCGACAATGAACAAGAAAATATCGGTAGCGAAGACGAAGAAAATAATTATTACAGCATCGGAGGCGATAACCACAATGATTTGGAGGAAGATAAATAGTTTTTGTTGGTCATAAATTTCAGAAAAATAAATGTGTGAATTTTGTAAATCATAGCAAGAATTATATAACACATTACAATGAATAGTAGCCTACCTTTGAATACACGCTTAAACCTCTTTTATCATGCCATTAGTCAATATTTTAGTCGTATTAATTGTTGCAGGAATTGTTCTGTGGCTTATCAATTCGTACATCCCGATGGATGGAAAAATCAAACGAATCTTAAACATCGTTTTTGTGGTAGTTATAATTATTTGGTTACTTAAAACATTCGGACTTTTGACAGGATTAATGAATATAAATGTCTAAAAACGGTATTATATTAAACTGAATTTACACAACTTTTTTAATTACAAAATAATTATTTATCTAGCTTGAAACGCTCATCTGATAATAAAATTACTAAAAATATTAAATCAAAAATTGGTATTTTGACAAAATACTAAAAGATGTTACTATTAATTTAATGCCAATATCTGATCAAAAGAAAATGATTCAGCACGAATCATATATTTGTTTTTTTTGCTGACAGTTAGATGAACACCATTATGTCTATGCTTCTACGAAGGCATAAAAAGTAAAAAAGGTACCGATTTTAGTATCTTCATCTTCAGTATAGTTAGATTTTACATACTAAAATTTTAATCGTATTTTTGTCTATCAAAAAAGCTAAAATATGACAATAACACTCAATTCTGTAATAAAAAAGCTGCTTTTATTGTTTCTAGTAATTGCTGGTTTATATTTTGGCAAAGTTTTTTTGATGCCGCTTTGTTTTGGTGCAGTTTTGGCGACATTGTTTTTACCTTTGAGTAATTGGCTACAACACCGAAAAATACCCAAGTTCATTACCGTAATTTTTTGTTTACTCACAATAATTCTCGTTGTTGGTGGTTTAGTTTCGCTTTTTGGCTGGAAAATTTCAGGTTTGATAAAAGACGTTGAACTTCTGAAACAAAGGGCCATAGATACAGGTATTCAACTACAGACATACATTTTTAATCGTTTTGGGGTTTCGGCCGAAGAACAACTTCAGATTCTGAAAAAAGAGCAACCATCTTATGCCAATCTGATGCAATCAATGGCGGGTTCGGTCTCGAGTTTTTTCGGCAATCTGATTTTGGTTTATATCTATTTCATTTTTTTGCTTTATTACCGCAATCATATTAAGCAATTTTTGCTGAGACTTTCAACCGAAAAAAATAAAGCCGAAATGGAGCAAATCATTCAATCGACCACCAAAGTTTCTCAGCAATATTTGCTTGGTTTATTAAAAATGATAGCTTGTTTGTGGATTATGTACGGAATAGGTTTTAGCATTTTGGGCGTAGAAGATGCCATTTTCTTTGCCATTTTGTGCGGTTTTTTAGAAATTGTGCCTTATGTTGGAAATATTACCGGAACTTTGCTGACAGTTTTTGTTGCTGCCCTGCACGGTGCCGAACTTTCAATGTTGGGCGGAATTGTAGTGGTTTATGGCATTGTTCAAACGATCCAAGGATGGCTGCTCGAACCTATCATTTTAGGCCCACAAGTAAAAATCAATCCTCTTTTTACCATCTTTGCCTTGGTAATTGGCCAATTAATTTGGGGTGTATCGGGAATTATTTTGGCAATACCACTGACAGCAATACTCAAAATAATATTCGACCACATCGAACCACTGAAACCTTATGGTTTTTTAGTTGGCGAGATTGAATCTGATGAAGCAGAACCTGGTTTTGCCGAAAAAATAAAAAACAAAATCTTATCAGTACGCAAAAAGTAATAGGCGATCAAATAAGCAATCCTATTTTTTGTGCGTGTCGAATAGCCGCGTCAGTATGCTTAAATTGACATATTTCGATTGATTTATTTTGAATTGAATCAAGTGTTTCGGTTGTTATATTCTCTTTCTCCAAACTGATATTTCTGATATAAACCGCCACAATTTGCTCGGGGTATTTATTGGCTATAGAGGTATAAATTTGGGGGTCGCTTTGCGAGTTATCGCCCAATAAAATAAAGCGTTGTTTCGGAAAAGCCTTCAAAATTCTTGTTACCCTGATAAGTTTTCCTTCATGTTTGGTCTTGCCTGTTTTCAATAATTCATACCATTTTTTGATGTTATTTAGTAAAAAAGCTCCTTTCGGCAAGCCATTGTGCTTGAAAAACTCATTCAAATCATCGTACAAGTTCCATTCACTACTGGAAACATAAAAGAACGGATTGAGCAAATCGGAACTTGTGTGGGCGAGTGAGAGCAGCTTATAAAACTTCACCACATCGGCAAAAGTCTTGCGACTACGTGGATGTTTGGTAAACATTACCCGCAGTTTTTTACCTGTATTGGCAGAATGAGAAACCAGCACGGTATCGTCAATGTCAGATATAAAACCATATTGGGTAGCGTGCGGAACAAAAAGTTTCCCTTCTCCGAATGTAGGGGCAAAGCCTTGATTTTCAACCAAATGGACTATTACAGGATGCCAACCCGCTTCAATTTTGGTATCTGATTTCCACTCGAACTTGAAGAAACCATCAGCTTCGGTGATAGTTTCGAAAAGCTGTTTTTGCCATTGTAAAATTACTTTAACCTTCGGTATGGGCTTCACCAAAAACAATTTGATCAAATGTATGATATTACTGAGTAGATTATTGCTAAATTTACTTGAGGTAGCCGATTTTCCAGCCAAAACATGACCATAAACCACCAAATTATTTTGGTGTCCGTAGCCATGATAGACCTTCACGGTAACAACACGATTCTCAACTTTATTTTTCATTATGACACACGATAACTTGAAACTACTCTTTGTAATTAACGCTGCTTCGGGCAATAATTCTATCGACTGGACTACCGAAATTACCAATTATTTTACTACAACCAAGCACACAATCGATTTCTATCATCTGACCAAAACCTGCAATATTTCAACAATTAAAGAGCAAATCAAGGCATTTTCGCCTAATTGTGTGGTTGCAGTCGGTGGCGACGGTACAATAAAATTAGTTGCCGAATGTTTGATGAAAACAAAAATCCTTATGGGAATTTTGCCCGCAGGCTCTGCCAATGGACTCGCAAAGGAACTCGGAATTAGCGACATTCCAAGACAAGCACTCGATATACTTACGCAAGGCTATTCAAAAAAAATCCACGTTACTCAAATTAACGAACAATTATGCGTCCATTTGAGCGATATTGGACTTAACGCCTACGCAATGAAGGAGTTTGAAAACCAACCAATGCGTGGTTGGTGGGGGTACCTGTTGGCATCGCTGAAAGTGCTGTGGCAAAACCCTCTGATGGGAATTACTATAAAAATTGATAATAAAAGCATCAAAATGAATGCTGAAATGATTGTAATTGCCAATGCTACCAAATATGGCAATGGTGTTGTGATTAATCCCATCGGTAACTTAGAGGATAAATTGTTTGAAGTAATCGTGATAAAGAAAAAATCATTTTATGAAATTTTTAAAATGACCTTCTCATACGGTTCGCACAACACCGATAAAACCGAAATCTTTCAAACTGATACTTTATCCATGAAATCCCGCAAGAAAGTTCATTTTCAGATAGACGGAGAATATCTAGGTAAAGTAAAAGAAGTCAATGCCATTATTGCTCCTGATGCTCTGCAAGTAATCGTTCCTGAGAGCTAAAACTTATATTAATGTGGAGATAAACCTGTAATTGGCTAATAGTCAGTATTCTACACCCAGTCTTAATTCTTAATTGTGCCTTAGCACCAAATGTGTGAATGTTGCAACTTTTTCTAAAAGTTATGTAACACTTTTCTGCGTAAACTCACACACCTTTATACTTTCAAAATACTAAAATTTTGCTGATAAATGATACCTCAAAAATATCAAGTCTGCATTGATGCTTGTGCCGACTGTATAGTGGCCTGCAAAGATGCCTCAACCGAAGACTTAAAAGAAGACGACATCGAAATGATGGCACGGTCTATAAAATTATGCCATGATTGTGCCGCCGTCTGTATTTTGGCCATGCAGTCAATGGCATCGGATAGTGAGTTGGTCAAGCAAATATGCAAGCTGTGTGTTGAAGTCTGTACTATTTGTGCCGATGAATGTGACAAACACGACCACATGAAGCAATGTAAAATCTGCTCGGAGGCCTGTCGAAAATGTGCCATCGAATGTGCAAAAATGTAAGTTAAAGATAAATTTTCATTCATATTTAATACTACCAAGATGTCGAACGATAAAGATACCAGAGACAAATCGGGCAAGAAAGCTCCTGCCAAAAGTCTAAAAGAAAAACGTACGGCTAAAGCCGCCAAACGTAATGAAAAAAGTAGTCCGAGCGTAACCTAATGCTTAAACAATAAATTGGGGTTTGACCCAAAAAACATGATACAAGTAAAAAAAGAGGGGATTTTGCTTGAAAAAACAACGCAAAGTTTTGAGGAGATGGGAGTTTTGAATCCTGCTGTAATTAAAGATGGTGAATTCGTTCATGTATTTTATAGGGCAGTCGGAAAAGGAAACTATTCGAGTATCGGATATTGCAAACTCAGTGGGCCATTTACGGTCATCGAACGTTTTGCCGAACCGCTTATTTTACCTGAATTTGATTATGAGTCGCATGGAGTTGAAGACCCCCGAATCGTGAAGATTGATAAGTTGTATTATCTTACATATACAGCTTATGATGGCGTGAATGCACTCGGTGCCTTAGCTACTTCAACTGATTTAAGACAATGGAAAAAGCGTGGTTTGCTCGTGCCTAAGATAACCTTTGATGAGTTTAATTACATGGCTAAGTTCAAGAATAAACTCAACGAAAAATATTTCAGATACAACGAACATGATCATATTCTTGAAAAAGAAGGCAAAGAAATGTTCCTTTGGGACAAAAATTTGATTTTCTTTCCCCGAAGAATTGAAGGAAAACTCTATTTTTTGCACCGCATCAAGCCCGATATTCAGATCATAGTTGGCATCAAAAAGTTAGAAGATTTAACACCCGATTTTTGGCAAAAATACTTTTTGGACTTCAACAAAAATATAGTTCTCGCTCCAAAATACGACCACGAAGTGAGCTACATCGGCGGAGGCTGTCCACCCATCGAAACCGCCAAAGGCTGGTTAATTATTTATCATGGTGTGCATGACTCAATCAAAGGTTATGTATATTCAGCTTGTGTGGCTTTGCTCGATTTAGATAATCCACAAAAGGAAATTGCACGTTTGCCGTACCCGCTATTTAAACCGGAAAAAATTTGGGAATTGAAAGGCGAAGTAAACAATGTCTGCTTTCCAACTGGCACGGCCTTATTTGATGATACATTATATATTTATTACGGAGCAGCCGATGAGCGAATCGCCTATGTATCAGTGAGTTTATCGGCTCTTTTAAATGAATTAACACTAAATCCCGTAGAAAAATGAACAATGAAAACACACTTGGTCGTATCAATGTACTGCCTTTAGGCAGGAAAAAATTTAGTGCGGAAAACAACTCGCATAAAGTGGATAGAGACAATTCACTACCCGAAATTTTATTCATTACTTCATTCCCTCCTCGTGAGTGTGGTATAGCCACTTACTCACAAGATTTAATCAAAGCACTCAAAAACAAATTCAGTTATTCGTTCAAAATCAGCATTTGTCCTTTAGAATCTGACAGCGAAAAATATATGTATCAAGAACCGATAAAATATGTCCTGAATGCCGATATATCAGATGATTTTATAAAACTTGCCAAATCCATCAATAATGATGATAACATTAAGATGGTAATGATTCAGCACGAATTTGGGCTGCTAAAAAAAGCCTTTTATTTTGAGCATTTCTTGAAATTACTCAATAAGCCTGCCGTTATTGCCTTTCATACGGTTTTGCCAAGACCTAATGAGGCATTAAGAACGTCGGTGAAAAACATCGTAAACTTTTGTGAATCGGTTATCGTAATGACCCATATATCAGCAGGAATTCTGACCACCGATTACGAAGTAACCGATGATAAAATCACTATCATTCCGCACGGAACGCACTTAGTGCCGCATTCTGACAAAGATTTTTTGAAAGCAAAATATCATGTTTCGGGTCGTCGGGTACTTTCTACATTCGGCTTGCTGAGTTCGGGAAAAAGTATCGAAACTACTTTAGAGGCCATGACCGAAATCATTAAAGACAATGATGATGTATTGTTTCTAGTTATCGGAAAAACGCATCCTTCGGTAGCGAAAGAAGAAGGTGAAAAATACCGTAATTTCCTTGAAAACAAGGTCGAAAGCCTGCAATTACAAAACAATGTTCGGTTCATCAATCATTATTTAGCTTTGCCCGAACTCCTTGATTATTTGCAACTGACCGATATTTATTTGTTTACCTCAAAAGACCCACATCAGGCTGTGAGTGGTACATTTTCTTATGCCATTAGTTGCGGCTGTCCGATTATTTCTACGCCCATTCCACACGCCCGTGAGGTATTGAAAAACGGTGCAGGAATCATCGTTGATTTCGAGAATTCGGGTCAATTATCAACGGCGGTTATTAATTTACTGGGCGACGAAACCTTACTCAAAGAAATTAGCTCAAATGGCTTGCACAGCATGGCACACACCGCTTGGGAAAATGCCGCTATTGCTCACGCTCTTTTGTTTGAAAACATCAGCGAAGGAAAAATTCATTTGAATTATAAAATACCAGCCATTAATCTCGATCATGTAAAAAAACTGACAACCCACTTCGGCATGATTCAGTTTTCAATCATTAATCAACCAGATATAAGTTCGGGTTATACACTTGACGATAATGCTCGGGCCTTGGTAGCCATGTGCCAACATTATGAGCTAACACATGATGCCGAGGACCTAAAATACATTGAGATTTACCTCAATTTTATCAGATATTGTTTGCAAGAAGATGGAAGTTTCTTGAATTACGTGGATGAAGACGGAGTTTTTACCCAACAAAACTACGAAACCAACCTCGCAGATTCAAATGGCAGAGCTATTTGGGCTTTAGGATATTTGATTTCAATGAGTGAATCATTACCCCAAGAGATGGTTTTTGAAGTTGGTAAGACCATTGATAGTACTTTAGCTAATCTGCTCGAAATTCATTCTACAAGAGCAATGGCCTTTATAATCAAGGGGTTATATTATAGAAATAGCGTGCAGCATTCGGTGCAAGATATGCTCTTGATAACTCGACTGAGCAATCGATTAGTGCAAATGTATAAGCACGAAGCCGAGCCCGAATGGTCGTGGTTTGAAAGCTATCTGACCTACGGAAACAGTATTCTGCCCGAAGCAATGCTTTGTGCTTGGCTCGCAACGGGCGAGCCAATCTATCAGCAAATCGCCAAAACTGCATTTGATTTTCTGTTATCAAAAATTTTCACCGAAAAAAGCATCAAAGTTATCTCGAATCAAGGATGGCTGCACAAAGGCGAAGAAGAAAACCGAGTAAAAATTGGCGGCGAACAACCCATTGATATTACGTACACAATTTTGGCTTTGAATAAGTTTTATGCGGTTTTTAAAGACGAAAGCTATAAAAATAAAAGCAAAATTGCTTTCGATTGGTTTTTGGGCAATAATCATCTGCACCAAATTATCTATAATCCGTGTACGGGTGGTTGTTATGATGGCCTAGAAGAAAGCTATATCAACCTCAATCAAGGAGCAGAATCAACCGTGAGCTATCTTATGGCTCGGCTAACCCTCGAAAAAGCTTCGAGGAGCAATCAGAAATTAGAAAAACCCGAAAAACTATATCTGAAATTCAATCGCCAAAGTCATTTAGTATAGTTCTTTAAACGACCAATCAACATAATAAATGTGTGAATCTTACAAATGTTATCAAATATTGTATAACACATTCTGAAATCTAATCCCGCACCTTTGTATAGTAAACCAAGATACAATATGAAAGCCATATTAACTGAGCACTATGATAATATTTTCCTTCTGTGTGTTTTCGTAATCATTGTCATTTTGAATGCTTGTTCATAGACACACTATAAAAAACAATACCATGAAAAATTTATTGGCTAAGTCCAAACAAGCAAAAAATATCCTATTGGGTATTCTGACGCTGATAGTAGCATTTTCATTTTCGGCTTGTTCAAAACGAATCGCTTTTCTTAATTCTCAGGCAGTACCTGCTGCACGCGGTTATGTTGATCTTAAGACCGATAAAAACAAAAATAATGTCATTGAAATTCACCTGACCGAGTTAGCAGAGGTACAAAGATTGCAACCTGCCAAACAAACTTATGTAGTTTGGATGCTGACCGACCAAGACGTTACAAAAAACATTGGTCAGATTAAGAGCGGAACGAGCATGATGTCGAAGCAGCTAAAAGCATCTTTCGAGACAGTTTCTTCTTTCCGACCAGTAAAAATATTCATAACGGCCGAAGACGATGCAAACATTCAATATCCTGGCAACCAAATGATATTAGAAACCGATAAGTTTTACAGGCAGTAGCGAAAACTTCAGTTTCAATATTTACATGCAGTATATTTTTTAGATAATCATAAAGGTATTAATAAAACTTCAATAAAGAAACCATGACAAATTTAACACAAATAAAAGGCAATTGGAATGAAACCAAAGGCAAACTCAAACAACAATACGCAATGCTAACCGACGATGATTTATTGTTGGTGGAGGGCAAACAAGACGAAATGTTGGGTCGCTTACAAACGAAACTTGGCAAGACAAAAGAAGAACTTCACGAATTAATTTCGGGTCTATAATAATTACACTGAATATAATTAAAACATTTAAACTGTATCAAAATGAAAAAAACAATCATAGTTGCCGCCATTTTTGCATTTTCAATAATCGTTGGAGCTTGTAGTTCGCCAACCCAAAAAGTGGAAGAAGCCAATACTGAGGTAGTTGAAGCTAATAAAGAATTAGACGATGCAAAAGCGGAATATATTTCTGATATGGCAAAGTATAAAGCCGAAACTGCTACTAAAATTGCAGCCAATGAGGTAATCATCAAAGATCTCAATGCTCGTATTGCAAGCCAGAAAAAAGAAGCTCAAGTAGAATACAAACAAAAAGTAGCCGAACTGGAGCAAAAAAATATTGATATGAAAAAGAAAATGGATGATTATAATATGGACGGGAAAGAAAATTGGGAAAAATTTAAAACTGAATTCAACCACGACATGGACGAACTAGGCCAAGCATTCAAGGATTTGACAGTGAACAATGTCAAGTAATACCCATCTCAACTTTTGCAAAACATAACTACAAATACACACAGTTTTTATTTTTAAAAATATGAAAAAAAACCTTTTGCTCTTATCCGCTATCGCATTAAGTATCAATCTATGCGAAGCCCAAGTCTCTGATAATTCTCGAAAAAAGTTTCAATTTGGAGTCAAAATAGGCTCAAACTATTCAAACATTTATGATTCAAATGGAGAAAACTTTGATGCTGAAGGAAAATTAGGATTTGCCGGCGGCCTTTTTGTTGCCATCCCAATAGGGAAATTTTTAGGAGTTCAACCCGAAATACTATTCTCACAAAAAGGTTATAAACAAACTGGGGCATTTTTGGGAAGTACGTATGAGCTAACACGAACAACTGACTATGTGGACATTCCGTTGTTGCTTTCAATCAAACCTGCAGACTTCCTGACCATACAGCTTGGGCCACAATTCTCTTTCCTCACAAAACGAAAAGATGTTTTTAAAAATGCTCTGTCAACAATTGAACAACAAAACGAATTCAAGAATGATAATATCCGCAAAAATACCTTGTGTGCCATTGGCGGAGTAGATATCAACATTAGGCGTGTAATAATTGGGGTGAGAGCAGGATGGGACATTCAAGATAATAATGGTGATGGTACATCAACAAATCCACGCTATAAGAATGCATGGGTACAGGCAACTCTCGGACTCAGAATCTTATAATAATATGAAAGCCACAACGAAACAAATAAATGCAGATATTTCATTAACTCTGATAGAAGTTATCTCATTAGAAAAATAGCCAAACAAACCATTTTTAAATATTTGCCCAATTTAGCGAATCCTAAAGCTCCAATATAAAGTTTTTATAAAAGAAACTTCCGATTTTGCTAAAAACTTAGGTTTCAAAATTAAGCCTTTTTTAAATGTTTTCACCTAGAAATAATATAAATACCATGCTGAATCAAATACATATCTTTCTGATAAGCACCTTGTTACTTCTAGGTGCTTACGAAATTATTCAATTAACAAAATTAGGAAGCAAATATGTGACCTTGATTTCTTTCTTGACAAGATGGTACTATACTTTGATATTGACAAAAAAAGCAATGAGAAACATTTATAAATACCAACATCAGTAGGTTTTTCATGAAGGTAGTTTAATAGGTAACAGTGGTTAAGATTGATTCAAAAAGCCTTCTTTATAAGTTGGCTTTTTTTTAGCTGTGTCCCATCCTGAAATAATTTGGCACACACACAATTGATTAAATTAAAAAATACCTTCAAAGTAATTTAAAATGTAGCAAATTATGTCTTTTTCATTCTAAGCTATTGACGCCTCAATCGAAATCAGCCTTTGTTTTTATTCCTTTTTTGAATTTCAAAAATACCCCAATTGTACCATCATGCCAAATACTTTTCCATGGAATTCCGTAGTGTTTAAACCCAAGTTTTTCGAGCGTTTTCATCATCGGATTATTTACATACAATTCGGTTGTGGCAAATATATTTTCCTCTGTCTTATCGAGCAGCAATAGCCGGGCAATGGCCGTAGAAACGCCAAGCCCTCTGAATGTTTCGCTCACAAAAAAATAACCCAATTCAAAGCTAAAAGTATCTTGAAGTGACTCTAAACCTGCTTTTTTTAAGGCTGGGCTTTCATTCAACTTTAAGGCTCCGATCCCGATTAGTGCATAATCTGCGAAGCACAAAACTAATTTATCACAGGTCTTCAGCTTTTCAACACTAGGAACAGTCACTTTACCTTGCTTAGTCAGATGCTCCGCAAAAACTTGAGCAATTTCGTCTGTAATGTTGCTTTTTTCTACGACTTGATAAGTAAGGTTTGTTAGTTTCATTTATCTGAATTCATAAATTTAATACAAAATAGGCAGAAATAATCTACGATTTATAGCATTGAATATTAAGTTTATGATATATTTTGGGTCACACATTTGAAGTAGTTTAACAAAAATGCCTCAAATTTGAGTGTAACAGTCTGTTTTATAAACTAATACTTCAATGATCAGAAGGGCCGTTGAAATAAGCATGATGTTTGAGTAGATGAGTATAAATACACTAATGTTGTTGGGAATAGGTCATTCGGCAAAGATTATTAAACCAACATTAAATTTTTATTCATAAAAATGTCAATTATGGCTAATTTATTAACCCTTTAACAATCATTAGCTAACATAGGCTTTACATGGGGTGAGTAGTTTTGCAGCTCAACAAACAGTGTTACTACCCATGAAAAAAAAATTATTTTCATTTCTAATTGGACTATTATTTTGTGTTAAAGCTTTTTCGCAAGGAACCGATGCTACTATAGCGGGTGTGGTCAAAGACGAAAAAGGTGAAGGAATTCCAGGAGCATCGGTGCGTGTTCGCAACGAATCGACTGGTTTTCAGACTGGTACACTCACCAATATCAACGGTGAATTTCAACTACAACAACTTCCACTTGGTAAACCTTACACCATTACGGTTTCGTTTGTGGGTTATCAGACCCAAAAGTTTTCGGATTATGCCCTAAACCAAGGCGATAAATTGAAAATTGATGCAAAAATGGCCACTGCAAACACAACCTTATCGGAAGTTGTAGTGTCGGCAAATTCGTTTGTAAATAAAGAAACCGAAAGAGCTGGTGCGGCAATTGCAGTTTCGGCTTTGCAAATGAAACAACTCCCGATGGAAGGCCGAAATTTTACGGCTTTAACAGCACTTTCTCCACTACAAGGTCGAAATGGTAGTTTTAGCGGCCAACGTACTTCATCAACCAACGTTACGATGGACGGGGCAAATGCTCGAAATATGTACACCAACGGAGCGGTTGGTAATGGCCCTTACACCATTTCTCAAGAAGCTATTCGTGAATACCAAGTTTCGACCAATAATTATGATGTAACGCAAGGCCGCCAAGGTGGTGGTGCAGTTAATGCGGTTACAAAAAACGGTACGAACACGATGGAAGGCTCAGCATTTTTCTACCAAAGAGCAAGTAAAGCAAGACTTTTTGGCAAAGAATTATTCCCGATGAATAGTAAATTCAATGCTAACGGAACACCAAGAACGACCAATATCAACCAAAAACAATATGGTTTTTCGTTGGGTGGACCAATCATTAAGGATAAATTACACTACTTTGTGGCTCTCGACCGCCAAAACGAAACAATTCCTTTCCAAATTGCTCCAGTTTTTGATGCAACCCAAGAACAAAACTTCGGTATCACAAAAGCTAATTTAGATAAAGTTATTGAAGTTGCCCGTGAGAAATATGGCATGAAAAATACACCACAATACGGTGATTTTTCGAGAGAAACCGAAGCAAATGCTTTGTTTATGCGTTTGGATTGGCAAT
>NZ_JBMLRC010000188.1:0-18144 GCF_049241225.1 Emticicia sp. | reverse complement strand
ATTACGCACGGTGAAAATTATCTGTTTGAAGCGTGGCAAAAAACTGATACTGCTCCACAGTTTTCGGAGAATGACCCTATGTATAAAGCCGCCATTTTCCCGATTCTCGAAGCTAAATGCGTGGCTTGCCATAACGATGATAAAACAAAAGGCCAACTCAATATGAGTAGTATTGAGAAGATTTTGAAAGGTGGGAAAAATGGTCTGATTTGGAAAGTGGGCGATGCCCTCAACAGCCACATTATTCAGCGAGCAAATCTACCGCTCGAACACAAAGAACACATGCCACCGAAAGGCAAACCACAACTAACAACCGATGAAATTGCTCTTTTATCTGCGTGGATAAACGAAGGTGCAGACCTTAAAAAAGCCTTCAAAAACTATTTGGCAAATTCAGAAACGAAGAAAATTGCTTCAAAACTTGTTGGTACGAAATCAGCCGCCAAAGAAGCCAAAGTTTATAGCTTTTCGATGCCTTCGGAGTCAGATTTAGCAACTGTAAATACGCCTTTTTGTTCGGTTTTTCCGTTGGCAACAGGTTCGCCCGCATTGCAGGCTGATTTTTTTGTGAGTAAAAAATTCGACCGTAAAGTTTTAGAAAATCTCTCGAAAGTAGGTGAGCAACTGGTGATTTTGAATTTATCGAAAATGCCAGTACATGATGAAGATTTGGCTTTGATTGCCAATTTTCCAAACCTCGAAAAACTTATTCTCAACCAAACCGACATAACTGGAAATACTTTAGAACAACTCAAAAAATGCAAGAATTTGGAGTCTGTCGCTCTGGCAGGGACGAAAGTGTCTAAAGAAAACCTTCAAAAAATACTCGATTTGCCGAAATTAAAGGAAGTTTTTGTGTGGAATACAGGCATTGATGAGATTGCCGTAAATGAACTGAGTAAGAAATATACTAAAATAAAATTTGATAGGGGAGGGGTTGATAACCCCAACGAGATTCTGCAACTCAATCCGCCAATTTTGGTCAATGAAGATTTTATCATCAAAACTAATACACCAATTACGCTGAAACATACGCTCAAAAATGTAAAGATTCGCTACACGCTTGATGGTTCTGAGCCAGACTCAACAACGGTAAATATCTACGAAAAACCAATCATCATTGATAGTTACACAAAATTCAAGGCCATAGCAACCAAAGAAAATTGGTACGCCAGTCGAAAAGTAGAATACAGTTTTTTCAAGTCGAGTTTTGTGGCTGATAGCGTGTATTTGCTCAATCTTCCCGACCCAAAATATTCGGGTAATGGAGGAGTTTCATTAAAAGATTTGAAAAAAGGTCCAACCGATAATTTTGGTGATAAAGCATGGTTGGGTTATCGTGAAAAAGAATTTGTTGGGATTTTTGAATTTAAGAAAGTTCAGCCCATCAAAGGTCTAACAATCAGTTATTTACAAAAAATGGACTCTTTCATTATGCCACCTTTGGCGGTGGAGGTTTGGGCTGGAAATAGCAAAGCAGATTTGAAAGTCATTCAGAAAATCACGCCAAAACAAGCCGAAAAAATGGAAGGAAACGCCAATCTGGGGCTACAAATTCCTTTTACACAGGGCTCATATAAAATGATAAAACTGGTCGTTAAACCAGTGTCAAAACTTCCTGTTTGGCACCCTGGAAAAGGTCAGAAAGGTTGGTTTTTTGTTGATGAAGTATTTTTCAATTGATTTATTGGCGTACTTTGCCGACAAAACGGATTTTTAACCGCTGATTATCATTGATTTTTCTAACTCATGTTACGCACAAATAGTGAATTTACCACAATAGACACAATGGAGACACGATAGACACAAAGAGTTTTTATTCAAACTTGTGTCCATTGTGAAAAACTATTGTGTCTATTGTGGTAAAATATAGTTTATTGTACTTCAAATATGTATGCGTAGCATGAGTGATATATTGAATGATTGATATTTTCGTCATTAGTAATTCGTACTTACACTTTAACTTTATTATTTTATTCTATGTGCTATTGTGGTGAAGCCAAACCATTTTCCGACTGTTGCGAACCAATTATAAAGGGCGAAAAACCTGCTCAAACAGCCGAACAGCTGATGCGTTCGAGATACTCAGCTTATGTGGTCGTTGATGTGAAATATTTGATTGCAACTACCTATCCAACTCAACAAAAAAACTTCGACGAAGCCGATATTCGGGCGTGGGCGGTAGCTAATCAATGGCAAAAATTGGAAGTTGTAGCTACAAAACAAGGAAAATTCAACGAAGAAGATGGAGAAGTGGAATTTAAAGCCTCTTACTTAGATGATACTGGTATGCTACAAACCCATCATGAAAAATCTACGTTTGTCAAAGAAAATGGTCAATGGTATTATCTGAGTGGAATTATTGGCCCAAAATCAGCTATCGCCCAAGTACAAAATCGAAACGATTTGTGTGCCTGCGGAAGTGGAAAGAAATACAAGAAGTGTTGTGGTAGGTAAATTCTTTATTATCAGGATGTTATAGTGTGTTTTGTTTAAATATCCTTGTTCAGTAAAAAAAAGTGGATAAATTTTTTTTTTCTTGGAAAAAGTTGAATATTGTTAATCCTTTTCAAAACATCTATAAACTAAAAACCTTTCGTACATGAATTCACTTTCCAAAAAAATCGTTTTTGCCACATTTCTGGCTACTGTTTCTCTTGCTTGTGCAGATGTCAATGAAGAAGTTGATAGTATGTCAAATTCTTTAATAAGCAGTGCCACTGTTGACCCAGAAGACCGTAAATGTGCTTCAATGGACGCCTTGAAAGACCAATTGGCTGAAAATCCTGGTCAAGCAAAAAAAATGGATGATGTTGAAAAACACACCAACAAATTTATTGCCGACCGAGGTGGAGAAGTTTTAGCCGCCGCTGCACTGACTGATGCCCAGACTATCGAAATTCCAGTTGTTGTGAATGTTATTTATAATACCGCACAGCAAAATATCAGCGATGCTCAAATTGCTTCTCAGATTGCGGTTCTGAACAATGATTTTAGAGCTACAAATTCTGATGTGAGTGGTTTAAGTAGTACGGTATTTGCAGGTACAGCAGCTGATTTTAATATTCATTTCACCCTTTTCGCAGTAAATCGTAAATCTTCAACGAAAACTTCGTGGGGTACTCGTGATGCCATGAAAAGTTCTAAAAGAGGCGGAATAGACCCCACTGACCCAACTCGTAAACTCAATATTTGGGTTTGTAATATTGGCGGAGGAATCTTAGGATACGCTCAGTTTCCTGGAGGTAGTTCGGCAACTGATGGCGTAGTTATCGGGCCAAATTATTTTGGGTCAAGTAGTTTAGGTTCAGGTTTCTTCTTGTCTGCTCCTTATGATAAAGGGCGTACAACTACTCACGAGGTTGGTCACTGGCTAAATCTTCGCCATATTTGGGGCGATGCCACTTGTGGTTCTGACTTAGTAAGCGATACTCCAACGCATAATGCAGCTAACTATGGTTGCCCAGCTTACCCACATTTAAGCACTTGTGCTGGTACACCAATCGAAATGACCATGAACTACATGGACTACACCGATGACCCATGTATGTATATGTTTACAAACGGTCAGAAAGTTCGTGCAAGAGCTTTGTTTGCAACAGGTGGTGCAAGAGCTACTTTTGTGCCTTAATTATAGCTAATATATTTTCATTTTGCCCTCCCAATCGGAGGGCATTTTTTTTAATTCCACTTTTATGAAAAAAACAGTTTGGTTATTTTTATTACTAATTCTTACGCAAAATGCCATGTCACAAAACATTGTTTCAATTAAACTTACAGAAGCTACACGTGGTGTGCATAAAGAAATTTTTATAAGCGAAAAAAGCTATTTGATTAGTGATAATTCGCAAACAAAAAAGAAGTCAGTTAGCCCCGAAGTATGGCAGAAAATAAATGAAGTTTGTAAAAGAATAGATTTAGAAAATTTGTCAAAATATCAATCTTCAACACGAAAACGTGCAAACGATGCCGCTTTGCAAGCAACACTTGAAGTGAAAACTAAAACAAAAACGTTTCAATCAGATATTTTCGACCATGATAATCCACCAAAAGAGTTTTCAGAACTGATTAAAGAACTAAAGAAACTTTAAAATCTTTGTTATTTCAGCAAAACGATTATTCGATATTTATAAATAAATTAAAGCAAAAAGCCTCACGAAACGCCGTTTTAATCACAAATTTTTAATTTATTTAATGCGAAAAATGATGGTTTAGGCGTTCAAAGAAGCAAAATTCTACTTTATTACCTAACAATTACAATCCTGCGGAAGTGAGAAAAAATACAAGAAATACTGTGGTAGATAGATTTAAAACTATTCGAAAATACATGCGAGATTAGAATTTACTTAGACCCCCAAATTCTAATCTCAAAAAGCCGATTTTCTATTTTTTTAGATATTATTTTGCTCTTCAAATTGAAGGGCATTTTTTATTTATACTTATGAAAACTCCATTTTTTATTTCTTTATTTTTAATCGCTTTTGAAGGCTTTTCACAGAAAATAGCTTCTATTACACTCAACGAATCGACACGTGGTTTTAGGCGAGAAATTACAATTACTGAAAAAGAGTATGTTTTAAATGAAAACTCTGTTAGTTCTAAAAGAAAACTTTCTGCCGAAGATTGGAAAGAAATCATGAAAATTTGTGCAAAAATCAAATTGGAAGAATTACCTAATCTCAAATCGCCATCGAAAAAAAGAACAAATGATGCTGCTTTGCAGGCCAATATAGAGGTGCTAACAGGAAGAAGGAAATATGAATCTTCCACGTTCGACCACGATAATCCACCCAAAGAACTTGTGAAGTTGGTAAATAAACTCAGAAATCTTTAACTTGCGTTTTTACCACGATATTCTTCCAAATCTATGGTACTTCTTCGCAAACGCCTTACCTTTGTGCTTTCGGTAATTATCTCATTTCTAACCAATATGTCAGCGATTGCACAGCCAAAACTTCCAGATTTTTCAAAACAATTATTCGATATTCACGAACAAATCAAAGAGCAAAGCCTTACGAAACGCCGTTTTAAGCACCGAGATATTGTTCCGTTGATAGAAAAATTGCCTTTTTCGGTCGAGAAAGTCGGGAAGTCATTTGAAGAACGAGATATTTATCAAATCAAGATGGGAAGTGGTAAAACTAAGGTTTTGTTGTGGTCGCAAATGCACGGCGATGAAGCTACCGCCACGATGGCTTTGTTTGATATTTTCAATTTCTTTCAAGGGAAAAATGATGGATTTGATGCACTAAGAAGCAAAATTCTTGAAAACTGCACACTTTATTACGTACCAATGCTCAACCCCGATGGAGCAGAACGTTTCCAACGACGCACCGCTACCGACATTGATATGAACCGTGATGCCCTAAGTTTTCAGACTCCCGAAGGCAGAATTTTGAAGAAACTCCAAGACGACCTAAAACCTGAGTTTTCGTTTAATTTACACGATAAAAATACCAAATACAGTGCGGGAGCAAGCGGGAAGCAAGCAACGATTTCATTTCTGCCAACGTCATACAATTATGCAAAAGAATGGAATCCTGCCCGAACACGAGCCATGCAAGTGATATGTGGCATGCACCAAACGCTCCAACAATTTATTCCTGGACACCTGGGTCGCTGGAATGACGACCACGAACCACGTGCTTTTGGCGATAATATTGCTAAGTGGGGAAGTAGTCTGATTTTGATTGAATCGGGTGGCTACAAAGAAGATACCGAAAAACAATTTATCAGAAAACTCAATTTTGTGGCAATTCTGACTGGTTTACAGGCAATTGCTGAGGAATCATACACAAAATTTGAGCTAAAGACCTACGAGGCCATTCCAGAAAACGACCGCTACATATTTGACTTACTCATTCGTAATGCCGAATTTGTGCATAATGGCAAAACCATTATCAAAGATATTGGCATTAATCTCAGCGAAAAAAACATCAACAACGCTACTGATTTTGTGCTTTCGAGCGTTATAGAAGACCTCGGCGACCTTTCTACTTTTTGGGGGCTCAAAGAAATTGATGCTAAAGGATTGACGGTGAGTTTATTGAAAGAATTTCCAGAGGTTTTGCAGAAATATAAAGTTTCAGAAAAAGAAATACAAAATCAAGAAATTAATCTCGACGAAACAGCGAGTTTCTTGCTTACGAAAGATAAAGAAGTGAAATACATCATCTTGAATGGACAAATTAAATAGCAGCCCAACCCAATCGAACCGTCGAATAGAGAGGTTTTTTAAAGTTCTTATGCTTCTTATTCCCCTTCAGGGGTTAGGGGTGTTTTCTGCTTTCGCCCAAAAAGCATACGTTCTCGGCAAAGCCATTGATAAGGTTACAGGAAAACCTGTCCCATCGGCAACCGTCGTGAATAAAGATACAAGACAAGTAACAAAAACAGGCGATAATGGTAATTTTTTGGTGAGAGCATCGAAAGGCGATTCAATCAAAATTACATCGGTTGGTTATAAAGCAACTGGCATTGCGTGGGACGGTGTAAATCTTGAGCCCGTCATCGAAATGCGGCAAGATGCCATTGCTCTGAAAGAAGTTGTGGTGAGAGATAAACGTTTGGAGCAAGTAAAGCAACAAATTGAAGAGTTGATGGGGTCGCCCGAAGCATCAACGAAACTAAAATGGAAAGATATTTCAAACCTTATCAATACAAATACTTCCACTCCAGGCACAATTGGTATTTCGATTGATGGACTTTATGAGCTTTTCAGCAAAGAAGGGAAATCTCGCCGAAAACTGGCAGCCATGAAGCAAGAAGACCTCAAAAAGCTTTTGGTAGAATATCGTTATAATTCGGAATATATTTCGTTTGTAACAAAACTACATGGGCAAGAATTAAAGAATTTTATGAAGTTTTGTAATTTACCAGATAACTTTGTGCTTACCGCCAACGACTACGACCTGACCTTGGAAGTTTTTCGTTGTTTGGATGAGTTTAAGCGTTGAAACTATTACAATTTGGCGTAAATTTTCGCGTGCGACGGTCGCTCTTTATTGTTTTCACAAGTTTTAGACTGAAAAAGCCTTAGGCTTGACTCATTTTGTAGCGGTGGGTTTTAACCCACCGGCCCCCAAAAGGTGTTTTTTGAGTTCCGTAGGAACGCATCATATGAAATGTACCGTTCCTACGGAACTCTAATGACTTTTTTACCCTTTTTACGGTGGAATAAATTCCACCACTACAAAATGAACCGAGCCTCTGGCTCTCTTTGGTACACCTCAAACTTGTGGGTAAACATTAGTTTGAAAATAAAGAGCGACCGTCGCACGGGGAAATTTCAGATAACCCATTAGAACAGAGAAACTTTTATTATATGCAAGAAATAGAAATACCACAGCGAAAACCACGCACATTTATTGGTGAAGAATTTGCCCTCAACTCTTGGCAAGATTTAAAGCCACTTTACGAAAATTTGGTGAGCCGTTCGATTGCGAATGCTCAAGAATTACGCCAATGGTTCATTGACCGCAGCGAGTTGGAATCGTATTTATCAGAAAATTTGGCTTGGCGATACATCAAAATGACTTGCGATACGGCCAGCGAAGAAAACCAAAAAAACTACCAGTTTTTTGTAGAACAGATTCAGCCCGAACTCTCAGTTTACAGCGACCAACTCAATAAAAAAGCTCTTGAAAGTGCGTTTTTGGGTGAATTGACTGAGGAAGGCTTTTTTATCACGATTCGTGGAATGAAAAAATCGGTTGAGATTTTCCGTGAAGAAAATATTCCGATTGAAACCCAAATTCAGACCAAACAAACTGAATACCAGTCAACTACGGCAGCAATGACCGTAAACATCAATGGTGAAGAAATGACCTTGCCAAAAGCGGGAGATTTGTTGCAGTCGCCAAACCGTGCGATTCGTGAAGAGGCTTGGACAAAAATTGCCGAACGCCGCTACCAAGACCACGAAAAGCTCGATACTCTATTCAACGAACTCCGTGATTTACGCCACCAATTGGCTGTTAATGCAGGTTTCTTGAATTTCCGTGATTATATGTTTGCGGCCATGGGGCGTTTCGATTATACGCCACAAGATTGCTTCAATTTCCATGAAGCAGTGGCCGAAACCGTTGTGCCTTTGGTTGATGAAATGGCCAAAGAACGCAAAGCAAAGCTGAATGTCGATGAACTTCGTCCGTGGGATTTGAAAGTTGACCCTGATGGCAAACCTGCTCTCAAACCTTTCAGTAATGGAGAAGATTTGTTGGATAAAACCGTTGAATGTTTCCGAAGAATCGACCCGAAATTGGCTGATTATATTCGTATCATGCGACGCATGGGGCATTTCGATGTAGAATCTCGCAAAGGTAAAGCTCCCGGCGGATACAACTATCCACTCGAAGAAATCGGTGTGCCGTTTATTTTTATGAATGCCACTTCGAGCCTACGTGATGTGGTTACGATGGTACACGAGGGCGGACACGCCATTCACTCCTTCGAGGTGCGTGATTTGCCTTTAAATTCGTTCCGTAGCACAACTTCTGAAGTTGCCGAATTGGCTTCGATGTCGATGGAATTGATTTCGATGGAGCATTGGGGTGTGTTTTTCGAGAATGAAGAAGACCTAAAACGTGCCAAAATTGAGCATTTAGAAGATATTTTGGAAGTTTTGCCGTGGATTGCCACCGTCGATAAATTCCAACATTGGATTTATGAAAACCCTACGCATTCAATCGAAGAGCGTCAGACCCGTTGGGTACAGACATTCGAGCAATTCTCCGATTCCGTGACCGAGTGGAAAGGTTTTGAGCGATTCAAGAAATATAATTGGCAGCGTCAGTTGCATATTTTTGAAGTACCGTTTTACTACATCGAATACGGAATGGCTCAGTTGGGAGCAATCAGTGTTTGGAGAAATTACAAACAAGATGCCCAAAAAGGACTTGATGGCTACCTCAATGCTTTACGATTGGGCTACACCACAACCATCGGTAAAATTTACGAAGCCGCCAACGTAAAATTCGATTTCTCGAAAGAATACATCGCCGAACTGATGGATTTTGTGAAGTCCGAATTGGAGAAGTTGAAGTAAACAATACTTGCAGTCTAAATGATGCCTCTGGTAAATTATCAGGGGCATTTTTTATGTGATTTATTTTAAGAAAATGATAAAAAATCAGAATAAGATGCAGATTTTTGTATATTGAACCCAACAACAATTCCATCATTAACAGACTTTTATGAAATTTAGATTTCCTTCACTTCTATTCCTGTTTTTCGTTTCCACATTTTCGTTTGCACAAGACATTAATTGTGGTTTTGATGATAATGAAATCTCGACTGAGGTTTTAAACCAACTCCCACAATTTATCAAAGAACGCAAGGCTCGTAAGCAAGCCATCGATGATTTCTATATGTGTCGAGTTGTGGTAGATGTTGATTACCAGACTTTTTTGAAATATAATGGCGATACGCTTTTTATCAAAAATGAAGTAGCAGCAATGATTCAGAAAACTTCTGAAATTTACGAAAATGAAATAAATACAAAGTTAGTTTTGACGCACGTAAACATCTGGAAAGAAGCCGCCAAAGACCCTTATAACAACATAACAGATATTTTTACGATGCTCACCAATCTTCGTAATTCTTACACAAACTCCGCTTTGTCGAGGATTCCGAGCGATGTGGTGATGTATCTCAACTCAAAAGGATTTTCGGGTGCGGGTGGTGTAGCGAGCGGTAAGTTCAATGTTTCGCCGTGGCAAAATATTTCAACCATTGCTCACGAAATTGGGCATAATTTTGGTTCGCCACATACCCAAAGTTGTAATTGGCCAGGTGGAGCCATTGACTTTTGTTATGCCGTAGAAGGAGATTGTTATTCGGAAGCTCTCGAAAATATTAAAGGGACGTTGATGAGCTACTGCAATCGCCGATTGAATAATTTTCACCCGCTTTGTATCGAATTGATGAGTCGAAATTCGGCCACACGCTATCAAAAAATAAGAACTATCTCTGAAACTGTAAAACTGGCAGAAACTTGGGATTTTAACAAAGATTTATATTTTTCTTGGAATCCGATTCTTCAAGCCGAAACCTACCTGATTGAAGTTTCTGATGGCTCAGATTTCAAAAATATTATTCTACGAGACAGTAGCGAACAGGCGTTCACAGCTTTGCCTTTTTTGAAGAAAAACAAAAACTATTTCCTCAGAATTAAGCCTAAAAATAGACTTGGAGAAGGCGTTTGGTCAAACACAATGAAGGTGAATACGCCTGCGATTCTTGAAACACCACAAACCCTAACAGCACTTGATGGGAAAGTAAATATTGATGGAACAACGCTCACACTAAGATTCGATAAAATTGATGATGCCACTGAGTATCAAGTTCAAACTATCGGTTTTAGTTCGGGAAGCACCTCTTATTCGTTCGATTTGAATGCTACACTCCGCCGAACTACGACTAATTCTCTTTCATTAGTAGCTTCAAGCGAGGGCTTTACGTGGCGAGTGCGAGCCATGCGTGGAAGCGAAGCAAGTGCGTGGTCGAAACCCGAAACTTTTTGGACAAAACCCAATGTATCATTCTTAGATTTAACCCAACAAGCCCTCAATGGTTATCCGCTTTCGTTTCCAATAAACTACACGGCAGGCAGTGGCGATATTCTGGAAGTAAAAGTCATTGTTTCTGAAAATGCCAATTATTCGTCGCCCATTGTCAATAGAACCCTCAAGTCGGGCATTTATGCGGGTCAGATAAATTATCCGTTTTTGCTACAAAACCTAAAACCAAATACTACTTATTACGTAAAATTTGAAGAATATAACAACGATAAATTCAACATCATTGGTTTGCCCAAAGGTTTGGTTAGGTTTACCGAAAGGTCGTTTAGAACTGGTTCGGAGCCAAATCCTGAGAGTTTTTCGTACTTCAATAATGGTAATATTGAGAATTTGAGTCGCACATTACGAAAAGTTGTTTTCAACGATAATTATGCTTTCGTGAGCAGCAATGAAGGCATCGTACAGATGAAAACTGATGGTACGGCTGGTAAACTTTTCAACCGACAACTGACCAGCGGAACGGTGAGCAACGCATTGCTTGATACTAAAACAGATGCTACTGGCAATCTGTGGATTTTGACACAAATTAGTAAACGCATTGCCTTTAACGGTGTTTTTCCGAAACCAACTTACCGACTCGCAAAGTTAGACCCTAATACTTTTAAAATTCTTGAATCACGTGATTTTGTAGGAAGTAATAATACTGCTTTTAATAGTTTTGACCCGCAAACAAAATTCGTACACGATAACAGAAACATTCAGAGAGTAGTAGGTGATTCGACCGAGTTAGTTTATCAACTTCCTACCAATGTCAGTTCACAACAAGGCATGGTGTGGGGAAAAAACTCGGTGTGGATGCTCGTTTACAACTCTACGAGTGCCATTTACGAAATTTACAACTATAACTTTGAGCAAAAAACACAAACCATCTTCAACCGAACAAATAGTTTGCTGAGTGCCTCGTTTAGCCAGATTTTCTTAGATGCTCAGGAGAACCTTTGGGTAATCAATAGTGGCACAAATTTGCTCCTCAAATACAACAAAGAATCGGGTTGGGTAAATCAGAATTTAACGCTTTTGGGTACCAATCGTATTATTGGTGAAACCAACGGAACGTTATACATCTACAATATTTTTGGAACAAAACGAGATATTTATTCGCTTAGTGCAAATGGCTTAAAATTTGTCGAAAATGTGCCTTTGGTAAGCACGGCAGGCACAATGCAGTTGGATAACAGTGGGAAAATTTGGTTTTTACAGACTGATAAATTACTGAAAATAAATCCTTGTAATTATCTGAAGACTCCGCAAATAAGGGCATCGTCGAGTCAGATTATGCAGGGCGAACAAATTACACTAACCGCCGAAGGTTGCAGTAGTGCCAAATGGATTTGGAATGCCGAAAAGAAACCAACCGAAACTCAGATTATCGAAAAAAGCAATACTTTGCTCGTAAAACCAGAGCTAAATACTCAATATAAGGTTCAGTGCATCGACCAAGAGTGTACCAGCGATTTAAGTAATCTCATCGAAGTCAATGTATTGGCTCTGAGTTTGAGTAAGGTCGATAAAAATACGTATTGTTCAAACGAAAGCATGGAAGTAAGATTTACATCCAGCGGAAAATTCACTACAAAAAATGAATTTAGAGCCATATTCTCGAATGCTGGAAAAAAATATTCGACAACGATTGCTAATGATAACTCGTTTAAGGCGGCTATTCCGAGAGAAATAGAAAACGGAAAATATTGGGTGAAGGTAGAAAGTACTGACCCTAAAATCGTAGCGACTGATTCGGTAGAAGTGCAGGTTTTTAAAGCACCAACTATCAGTATCTCGGGCTTGAATGAGGCTTATGTTTTGGATACGATTCAAATCACAATGAAGCTCACAGGTACACCACCATACAAGTTTACTTTTAATGGTAAAGAGCCAATCACAAGTACGAGTAATACAATAATGAGGAGTTTTGTGCCAGCCGAACCTGTCAATTATAACTTCTACGTAGGCGAGCTATCTGACGCCAATTGTGCGAATGGTATTATTGAAAATCGTGAGATAAACGTTAGGGCAACAGTAAACCCTAAAGTTTCTAATTTTTGGGTGAAGTATTTTCCAGTACCTTTCGATGATGTACTTGATTTGCAGGTTTATAACAAGCCTGGCCCAAAATTAAGCGTGACTTTATATAACACCAGAGGGCAAATGGTTATTCAGAAAGAGTTTCCGATAAGCTCGTATTTGGATAAATTCAAACTTGATACCTCAGATTTAGGAGCAGGAATATACTTTTTGTTGATTGATACAGGCAAACGAAAAGAAACCAAACGAGTGGTGAAATGGTGAAAATAATAACGCTGGCATGGTTTTGATCCATGCCAGCGTTCCTGTTTTTACATAATTTTTAATTCATCGACTTAACCGAGCCTGCTCCCGATGTGCTTGATTTCACCGAAGCTCCGCCTTTGTAGCGTACACTACTTGCACCACTGGCATCAGCCACGATTTTGTTGGTTACGAAAAGTTTTATATCGCTGGCCCCTGAGGCATCAATATTGGCTGTGGCAACTTTATAATCAGAGCAATTAACGTTAGAAGCCCCCGACACATCTGCATCAATACTTTGACCACCTCCGATAAGTGTAAGGCTCGAAGCTCCCGAACAATCGATTGATAGAGCTTTGGCATTGACCTTAAAATTACCGATAGATGCCCCCGAAATACTGATAGACATTTTATCAGAACTGAAACCCGAAACATTTGATTTTGATGCTCCCGAAAACTCGGCGGCAATAAGTTTTGGCATTGTGATGCTCACATAAACTTCTTTGCGGTTTTTGTGGCTTCCCCAGCTTGATGGATAATTTATTTCGAGTGTATTTCCAGTGGTTTTTGCTATAATTTCTTTTACATCTTGCTCACGTCCCCTCACTTCAACGTTGTAGGTATTGCCTTGTCTGACCGTAATAATAAAGGCACTGCCCATTTCGAGTCTTTCAAAATCTTTTACCTTAAAGAAGCGTTTGATGTCTTGAGCAAAACTACAAGTGCTAACTAATAAAAATAACGTAAATAATTTTTTCATGCGTTTTTATGTTTAAGTTTCTTATTAGATGTAATGATTGAAAAGAATGTTGCATGAAAGAGGGAAAATAAATCGACATTTACGTCTTCTTCACCAAAACAATCTGATTTTTGTCGGCTTTTACTATTTTTTTACGGAAATCGACAAATTCATTAAAGGCCGCCGCAGGATAACGCCCTTGAAGTAGTGTAATCTGACGCACGTAGAGAATCTTGTCGCCTGTCATCTGCACGGTGGTTGTATAAGTACCAAACTTCGATTGTATTTTGTTTGGTTCGGGCAGGTATTCCGACGAAAAGCCCGTTGGAATCTGAAACGAAATACTATCTACATCCATGTAATTGCTCGATAGCTCGAAATCAACTTTGCGGTCGGGGTTAGGTAACGGAACTGTGCGGGCTTGATTTAATAAGTTGGGCGTAAGGAACATCCTTGTACCGCTTTTGTTCGAGATATTTCTGAGCGTCAAAGTCATTTTTTCGCTGACGATTGGTATTCTTTCACGCTTTTCAGCTAACGAAAATTGTTTGATTTCTACACTCGAAAGACTCAAATTATTGGTTAGCCATTTCTTTTGCTCATCAGTTCCGAGTGTGTGAATCACACCTGCGTGTGAGTCTTGCTGCAAGCCAGAAAGACGGGTTTCGATTTCAGCTTCGGCTGTGCCATCTTCGTTCAGTACAAACTTTCCTTTCCTGACCATCATGTTGTCATTGGGTCTGTAAGTAGGTGTTTTTACGAGTTTTCCGCCATTTTCTTGAATCAAAACTACGTGTCGGTTGCTCGTGAAATCGCTCAAATACCCAAAAGCATTGGTTTGGCTTGTGCATTCGAGCCAAAGTGTGTCTTTTTGCTGTGGCACGCACAAAAATACGTGGTTGAACTGAAACGAAGGGAAGTCGGTCAGAACATCATTCGCATCTTCGCCTGCTTTTACGAGTGCTTGGTATGATTTTATGCCCAGTTCTCGGAGCATTCCCATCGTAAAAGTCGTAAGGGCTTTGCAGTCGCCGTAGCCTTTGTTGGCCACATCTTCCGACTTCATCGATTGCCAACCACCAATGCCCAACTGAATGCTTACGTAGCGAGTGTTAGCCTGCAAATATTCATAAACTTTTCGTATTTTGTTGGTTTCACTGGTTTCGTTCTTGACCAAATCTTTGATTTTCGTTATCAATTCGGCAGGGAGTTTTTCACGGTCTTTATTTAGATTTCCATAGAATTTCGCCAAATCGCTCCAAGATTGAATATTTCCCTCGTAATCATCGACTTTGAAAAGGGTAGGAGCGGTATAAACCGTGGGTAAAATCTCGCTCAAACTTGGGCTGTAAGGTTCTCGCTCAATGGCTTTAAGATTACTGACTTCCCACGAATACAGAAATTTATCTCCTTCTTGCCCCAAAACAACTTTAGTGGGCATATTTTGCTCTTTGTATCGGAGCTGCACGCCATTGGGCATTGAAACTGTGAACGATGATTTTTCGACAGAAGTAGCTTCTGCATTATACGGAATCGCTTCCCAACTTGGGTAAAACATCATGTTTTTGGTGGTGAATTCATAAAAAAACACAATCGTGTAAGGATACTTCGTGTGCGTCAGACTGGCATACTTCAGGAAGCTATCATCAATATTATTTGCCCCCGAAGAGCCACCAATGCTTTCGATGTCGGCACGTTTAAGGCTCTTGATTTTTTTGCCTGTTTCGTCATACAGTTGGGCTTCCATATCGTTTACCTTCGTGAATTTGTTGTAGGGAATCACGAGCGTGGCGTGTTGCTCGCCTTTTTCGTCTAGAATCGTGATTGCTCCTTCTACTTTCGTGACTGCCGAACCGATGTCTTTCACAATAAATGAAGTTTTGTGTTCACGCACAACGGCATGGGCTTTTTCTTTGAGTTCGGCAGGGATTGACGAAACTGGATATTTCTGTGCAAAAACACTCGAAAATGATAGTGTAAGAAGAAAAATGAGCGTTTTTTTCATGCGTGAGTTTTGTTTATTGTGGAAGAAACCGAAGTCACAATTTTAGCATAAATCATGCTTTCGGTTCAATGAAAATCGACTTTTATTACTGTTTCTTCAATACGATTTGTTCACTGTGTTTTTTTACGATTTGGTCGTAGAATTCTTTTAAAAATGGATATTCGTCTGGTGAATAAAGTGTTTTACGGAAATTCAGACGACTCACGATTGAAATTTTATTGTCTTTTACATTTACGGCATGTGTAAATTTTCCACCATTTTCGGGTAGGGCAAACGATACACTTTGTGGTTTTTCGATGACCGTATAGCCTGCTGGAATTTCATAACTGGCAAGGAATGTTTCGTCAATCGGAATACCGAAATCTATCGGGTAATTTCGTTCGGTATCTTTAAATGGATTTTCGGTGTGCCCTTCCGAAAGCATGGGTTTCAGATACATCATATTGCCCGCTTTTGTTATGAAATCGGTCATTTCGACGTCGTATTTTGCTTCCATTTGTTGGCTAATGTCTTCATTATTAGTGTATTCGGCCTTGTTGATTGTCCAGTTTGTTTTCGCTTTTTTTACTTCTTCCAAAAACTTCTCTTTGCCTTCTTTCTTAAAGGCTTTTCTGGCACTCCAAGCACTATACCCCGAATACGATTTCGTGAATTGCCCCTTCATTTCTCCATCTTCGTTGATTTGCATTTCGGCTTTTTCAAGTTCGGCATCTCGCTCGACAGGCTCAAGTGAAACAAACCGTGGAAAACCCGGATGTATCAACCAACCACTGTGATTGAGGCATTGGTAGGGTAACATTCCCACTTTCAGATACTCGTCGGTGGCATCAATCAGAAGGTCTTTGCCATTGGCGTCAATATGAGCTACCACATAATTGAACCGACGCATGAGTGCATATTGCTCATGAATACGGCCGTGGTCACGGGTACTGAGAATTACTGGATTCGCATCGAAACCGATTTCTCGGAGTAAACCAATGAGCATGAGATTAATATCAGCGGCATCGCCTGTTTTTTTCTCTTGAATTTTCTTCAGACCTGTGCTATAAATACTGGTTTCTCCGTTCCACTTGATGTTTTTTACTATATAATTTACGGCTGCTTGAAGCCTACTGGTAGTGTCTTTGTATTTGCTCTTTATTTCCAAGGCTTCATCTTTCAGAAAGCCCGTACGTTTGATTTGCTGACCAAATTCTTCGCTTTCGAGTAGTGTTTTAGTCAAATTATTATAATCAAGCGAGAAATCTTTCATCAGTACATTCGGCCAATTGACACTGGCTAACTCAAAATCAATTTTTGATAAATAATCGGCTTCGGTAGTAATATAGGCTTCGTCACGGAATGCTGGGGCATCAAGCACAATGAAGTGATATTCTTGGCCATTGACGTTAAATCCTCTTAGTGTAACAGGCTGATTTTCGTTGTGATTTAATGGCAAATAGCCACTCATAATCATGCGAAAATAAAAATAATCGGGAATCGTGATTTTATAGTCGCTTCGCTCGACAGGAACACCTTGCTGAAAATACCAAGTGTTGGGGTTTTGCTTGATACTCATGGGCGTTTGTTTTTTGTAGCTGTATTCGATAACCGAACCTTCTTTGATATTTGGCATCGAAATTTTGGTTACATAGACATTATCCGAGGCTTTTTCCTGAAAAATCATGTCTTTGGTTAGTTTATCACGGGTGGGCGAGCCATTATTATCATTGTAGGTAAAGCCTTTAATCTCGCTCAAAAACTCTTGAGTTGTTCCGTTTTCTCGTACCACAGGAATCTTGATTGACCCACGCTCCAAGGCAGATTTCTTTAGGATTTTGATGCGTTCATGAATAATCTGGGTAATGATAATATTGCTGCCCATAATCTCGAAGTAGGTTTCGCCACCATCATACAAGACTACGGCTTCGGCCGAAGAATCTTTGGGGTAAACTTTCATTTTGATGACTTCGGGAAGCACGTCACCGAATTTTACGGGAGCAGGTTTTTGGGCAAATGATAGCGATGAGACCAAGAGGCTCAGCGTGAGCGTAGTAAAAATCTTCAGCATAAAGGAATAGTTTTTAAGAAAAGTGTCGGTTTAGTATGGAAGAATAATAAGTTGTTGGGAAAATATTATTAAACCTTACAGTTGGTACGAAAATAAGCAAATTTTGTACCCATTGAATTATTTGAGGAATTTTTTTTAAAAACACTTTTTATCAATAACTTCTCCCAAATAGTTGAACGTCTTTTGAGTTTCAATCTTTTTTGTACATTTGGCTTTCAGATTCTTTTCATCACTTATTCAAACCAAACATTATGAAAAAACTATTGACTTTACTGATGCTCACGGTAGCAACTCAATCATTTGCCCAAACCGACGAAGAACAAATTAAAGCAACCATCAACCAAGTATTCGATGGTATGCGTAAGAGCGATTCGAGTCTTGTGCGTGCTGCACTGCATCCTTCGTGTACGCTCAAGTCAATCGGGAAAAGTAAAACAGGCGAAGTGCGTCTGCAAGAAGATGCAATTTTGGGTTGGTTGAAACAAATCGGTACAAAACGTGAAGG